>JBDKJZ010000080.1:0-14027 GCA_039796375.1 Pseudomonadota bacterium | reverse complement strand
CGCAGTATCGCTTAGAACTTCGAGAACCACACGCTAGCTTTTTCGCTCCGAACTGCCGCACTGGAAACTCACGCACTAGGTTAACATTGCAACAAAACTGGGTGCCACGTAGCATCGCGCGGTGTCAAACTGAGGGCGGCACTAGCTCGCAAGGGGTCACTGGGTCACTCTGGCGGCGGCAACCGGGCCCTGAGCGTTGCTGCTCCACAGCTCCTTAACACTGGACACCGCCTGACACTGCTTCAGAGCTTGACCGCTAACCTAAGCGTAGGTAGTCGGTAAGCGTGGACCCAGTCACGCAAGGTACCCTGGGAGCCGCCGCGGTGCTCGCCCTCCTGCCCCGCAGGCAGATCGTCAAGCAGAGCGGGCTAACTTGGGGACAGCTCGCCTGGATGGGCGCGCTCGGTGGGATGGCAGCCGATCTAGATGTGCTGATCCGCAGCTCAAGCGATCCGCTGCTCGCCATTCTGTACCATCGACACTTCACGCACTCACTAGCGTTCATCCCCATCGGCGGATTGATCGCGTCACTCCCCTGGCTGCTCTTCCGTCGCATGCGGCTCAGTTGGAGAGTGGTACTCAGCGCGACCACCTTGGGCTACGCGACTCACGCGTTGCTCGACGCGTGCACGACCTATGGCACCCAGCTGCTTTGGCCGTTCACCAGCGCTCGCGTCAGCTGGCACGTGGTGAGCGTTATCGACCCGCTGTTCACGCTGCCGCTGCTCGCCGCGGTGCTGCTCGCGGTCAGAAAGCGCTCTACGTCGCTGATGCACATCGGCAACGCGTGGGCAGTCGCCTACTTGCTGCTCGGGCTGTTCCAGCGCGAACGCGCAGCCTCCGCGCAGCACTCGATCGCGAGGGAACGAGGCCACCTGATTGCACGCGCAGACGTCTTTCCGTCCTTCGGCAACAACGTGACCTGGCGAGCGGTCTATGAGTCAGGGAGTCTCTACCACATAGACAAGATCCGCGTCCCCTGGTTCGGCCCCGTGTGCGTGAGCCCAGGTACCTCAGTAGCGCTCGCCGCAGAGACTCACCTTGACGACCCCAATGAAGCGCGCGCGCATCAGCTACTCCGCTGGTTCTCCGACGGTTGGGTCGCCAGCGATCCGGAGGATCCCAGTGTCTTAGGCGATCTCAGGTACTCATTTGCACCAGACGAAGTCACGCCGATTTGGGGGATCCGAACGCGAGCCGCCGGTCACATTGGGCCCTATGTGACTGAGTGGGTGAACAACCGTAGCCGGCGGGCTATTCACTTCTCTGATTTCTATCGCCTGGTGTGCTCGGACTCCGCCGTCGCGCGTTGTTACTGAACCTCCGCCCTATTGGCGACGCCTACTCAGTGCGGAGCGCATCGATCGGGTCCATACGGGCTGCCCTCTGCGCCGGAAAAAATCCGAACACGACGCCGATCAGCGTACTCGTCCCGAGCGCCACCAGCAAGCCCGGTACCGAGACAGCAAGCGGTAGGTCGAGCGGAGCGGCCAGCAGGAAAATCGCGACCAGCGCCACGAGCGTCCCCAAGCCACCCCCAAGCAAGCTCAGCACCACGGCCTCGACCAAGAATTGAAGCAAGATGTCGCGTTCACGCGCGCCGATCGCCAAACGAATACCGATCTCCTTCGTGCGTTCGCTCACTGAAACCAGCATGATGTTCATGATCCCGACGCCCCCAACAGCGAGGCTCACCAGCGCGATCGAAATCAGCAGGGTATTCAACACACTGATGATCTTCTCCTGAACAGCCTGGAACTCCTGTTGGCTCCGTATGCGGAAGTCATCTTCCATGCCTTCGATCAGCTGGTGTCGTTCTCGTAGCAGCGCCTTGGCCGCGGTACTCACCCGTTCGGAGGCCGCCTTGCTCGTCGCGCTCAGCAAGATCACGTCGACCTCATCGAACGCGGTCGGGCGCAGGCGCGCACGGGCCGAGGCGATGGGCATAATGACCCGCGCGTCCTCGTCGCGTCCAAACGGGTCCTGCCCCTTGGGCTCAAGCACCCCGATCACGCGAAACGGGTATCGGCCCAGTCGAACCACCTGCCCAACGGCAGGAGCCGTACCAAATAGGTCATTTTTCACGGTTTGACCGATCACGCAGACCCGCTCACCTACCCGCTGGGCCTGTTCATCCCAGGTCGCGCCGTCGGACGTCTTCCACTTTCGCACCGGGAAGAAGTCGAGGGTAGTGCCGACGATTTCTACGCTCGTATTGGCGGATCCGTATAACATTTGTTCACGGGAGACCAAGAGCGGCGTCGCGTGTTGCAGCTCGCTCACCTGCTGCTTGATGGCCTCGACGTCGCGCTCGCTGAGCGAAGACGCAGGGGCCGCAGCTTTGGCACCGCTCTTGGACACCTCACGCGACTCTATCATCAGTACGTTGGCGCCGAGCGACTCTATCTGCGCGCTCACTTTGCGCCGGGCGCCATCGCCCAGCGCCACGGTCACCGTGACGGCCGCTACTCCGACGAGGATCCCAAAGGCTGTCAAAGAAGTTCGAAGTGGCCAGCGCACTACCACCAAGAGCGCCATTCGCACCGTTGTGCTCAAGTACCTGAAGCTCGCTGCGGCCCTAGAAATCACGCTCATCATCAACTCCGGTCACTCGTGTCGAAGCGCGTCGATGGGGTTCAGCTGCGCCGCACGGTGAGCCGGCAAGAACCCGAAGAGCACCCCGAGCGCAGCGCTGGTTCCGAGCGCAATCCAGACCGCACTCCAGTCCAGTTTCAGCACGTCTCCGAAACTGGATTGCAGCGTCAGCACGATCGACGCCGCGAGCCCCAGCCCACACACTCCACCGACCAGCGTGAGCATCACGGCCTCAAGCAGGAACTGAAGACGGATGTCAGCCGCGCGCGCCCCGATGGCGATTCGAATACCGATCTCACGTCGGCGCTCGTTCACACTCACCAGCATGATGTTCATGACCCCTACACCCCCGACAAACAACGCAATACCAGCGACTGATAATAACAGGGTCGTGAGCACCCCAGAGATCCCCTCTTGAGTTTCTTGGAACTGCTGCTGGCTCCGGACCATGAAGTCGTTTTCGTCATCCGGAAGCAAGTGGTGACGCTGTCTCATGATCTCGGTGATCTGACGTTCAGCCTGGGTCACTACCGTGGGCTCACGCGCTGAGGCCATGATGATCTGTACGCGGCGATCAAAACTCGGCGAGACCCGAGCAAACCAGCTACCGACTGGCATCACGAGGCGGTTGTCCTGGTCCATTCCGAACGGCGAGCGTCCCTTGGCCTCTAGTAGGCCCACGACTTGGTAGGCGTGTTTTCCGACGCGCAGAATTTCGCCTAAGGGGTCTCGGTTGCCAAACAGGTTCGCTGCGGCGCTGGTGCCGAGCAAACACACCTTGCCCTTGCCCAGCAGGTCGGCGTCGCTGAGGTTCCGTCCGCCTTTCAGGGAATAGCCCCTGACCGGGACGTAGTGTTCGTCCGCGCCGACCACGTCCACTCGGTCGGTGCCGTAGTCGCTCTGCACTTGAACGGTCACTGAACTGTAGACCGTGACTTGGCTAATCGCCGTGGCCTCACGCCGAATCGCATCGGCGTCTTCGACCGTCAAGCCCCGCGGGAGCTTGGTCGCGACACGCGCCCCACTCTTCGGCGACGAGCGCCCAAAGACGTAGATCACGTTCGTGCCTAGGCTCTGCATTTGGGCACCGACCTGCTGGCGTGCGCCTTGCCCAAGCGAAACCACGACGACGACCGCCGCGATGCCGATCAAGATGCCCAGCGAGGTCAACGCCGAGCGGAGCCGCTGCCTGAGCAGCGCGAGTAGCGCTAGTCGCACCGTCGCGAGCCAGAGGGTCACGGCGAAGATTCTCCGCTGCCCGGCTCAGCCTGCTTGAGCAGCTCCTCCAGCGCTTGCTCCGCCGCTAGCGGGACATTCTTCACGTCGCTCTCAATTCGACCGTCACGCACGGTCAGGATCCGACTGGCACAAGCGGCGATTTCTTTCTCGTGGGTCACCAGCGCGAGCGTGATCCCCTCATTGGCGACCAAGCCCTGCAGCAGCGCCATGACCTCCAAGCTCGTACGGCTATCCAGGTTGCCCGTGGGTTCGTCGGCGAGCAGCAGCGGTGGGCGGGTCACCAGCGCACGCGCGATCGCCACGCGCTGCTGCTGACCGCCGGAGAGCTGATTCGAGCGATGCTGGGCGCGGTCGAGCAAGCCGACTTGAGCCAAGGCCGTCAGCGCGAGTCTGCGCCGCTCGGACGCGCGTGTCCCGCGATAGAGCAGCGGCAACTCGACGTTCTCAAGCGCAGACGTCCGCGGGAGCAGATTGAACCCTTGGAACACGAAACCAATCAGTCGATTCCGGACGAGCGCGCGATCGTCCGTGGACTGTTCGGTCACATCCACGCCCGCCAGCGAATAGCGACCGCGAGTGGGTCTGTCCAGGCAGCCCAAGATGTTCATCAACGTGCTCTTACCGGACCCACTGGCCCCCACAATCGCGACGAACTCACCGGCGTGGATGTCCAGATCGACCTCGCGCAACGCGCGCACCACCTCATCCCCGGTCAGGTACTCCTTGCCGACGCCGCGTAGCTCTATCAAAGGGGCTTCAGACTGCATTCCGTCCTGCTGTTTCACCAGAAACCCCGCGTCCTAACTAGAAGATCCCCATGAACTTGCTGCGCTCTTGTTTGCGGTCTTTCTGGTCAGTGACCCACTGGGAGTCCGGCGCAACTTTTCCGCCCTGCACTCGGGTCCACAAGCCGTCGCTGATGCCGAGCGTCACCACCTCCGCCGCTAAGGTCTCCTGCCCCACCGCGCCACCGCTGACGCGATAGAGGCGCCCCTCGGTCGGTCCCGGCGGCGTCGACGCTATTTCCTCGGGCTTCTCGGGTTTGAAGCGGAGCGCAGCGTTGGGCACCGCCAGCACTTGTTTCTCTTCGCGCGTCGTGATCGCCACGGTCGCTGTCATCCCAGGACGGAGCTCAAGCGCCGGGTTAGTTACGTCAATAACGGCAGAGTAGGTGACCACGCCTTGCACTTCGTTCGGGCTGTAGCGAACTTGGGTCACCTTGCCCGCAAAATCGCGACCGACAAAAGCATCGACGCGAACGCTGGCGCTCATGCCTTCACTCAGCTTCCCAACGTCAGCTTCGTCGATTTCCGCGAGCACCTGCATCTCGCGCAGGTCCTGAGCGATCACGAAGAGTACTGGAGCGGACAGACTGGCCGCGACGGTCTGCCCTGGCTCCACCGAACGCAGAATGACCACGCCGTCGATCGGCGAGTAGATCTTCGTGTACTGCAGCGTCGTCCGCGCGCTGCTGAGCTGCGATCGCAGCCCGGCGATCGCGGCTTCAGCGCCGAGCACCTCAGCGGCCGCGACCGCGTCCCCGCTGGTCGCCTGCTCGAGCTCAGCGCTCGTAGCGATCCCCTCGGCGGTCAGGCTCTGCACGCGCTTCAGCGTGAGCGCCATAGATTGTTTAGTCGCCTTGGCGCGTTCTAGGTTCGCCTCAGCGGCCTTCAGCTGTCCGCTGACTTGCCCCACCTGAGCACCGAACAGCTGTGGATCAATCTCCGCGAGCAGGTCGCCCTGTTTCACCTGAGTGTTGAAGTCGGCGCGGACAGAGACCACGCGGCCTGAGACTTGAGCGCCCACTTGCACCTCGGTCAGCGGCTTGAGTCGACCCGTAGACTCGACCTTCTGCACCAGGTCTCGCACTTCGGCTGCCTTCGCAACGAACCGGGGTTCGGGAGCCGGCTGGCGGGAAATCCAATACTGACGCGCACCTACCCCGACACAAGCGACGATGATCAAGCCGATCGCGGCTCTTCTCCAGCGACGCATTCCCCGGCTCCGGAGTTGAGCCTGCAGATGCGCGACGGCGCGTTCGCGCTCTGCGCCTTTCGTTTCTGTTGTGGCCGTCATCGTCATGCCTCTGGGTTCCCGCGGTTCTAGTCTCCAGAGAGAAAAGGACAACCCGCGATTCCTGGTCCACGGCACGGACCGCACGCCAGCAGCCTGACAACGCGACATTGCGGGCAAACTGGGCTAGCGTTCGGTCACCGATGTCGAGGAGGGATCAGCGATGAGTCAAGGTCAACCCCCAGGCGGCTACGGCCCACCGGGTCAACCCCCAGGCGGCTACGGCCCACCGGGTCAACCCCCAGGCGGCTACGGCCCACCGGGTTACGGGAGCGGCGGCTACGGCCCACCGGGTTACGGGAGCGGCGGCTTTCCACCTGGAGGATATCCGCCCCCCGGTTCACCGGGTGGTCCGCCACCTCCAGGGCGCCTTCAGCGGCGCCCCATAGAACTGCGCCGCTCCGGAGTGATCCGCGAACGAAGCGCGCTCAGCGTGATCCTGCTGTCGTTTTTCACGTGCGGTATCTACTACCTGTTCTGGCTACACAGCACGACGTCCGAGCTAAAAGATGCCCTCGGGGACGAAGAGATCAAGCCCACGCAGGATCTCATCCTGACGATCTTCACCTGTTTCCTGTGGAGCATCTACGTGGAGTACCGCAACGCTCAGAAGGTGCACGCAGCGCTCTTGAGCCGGGATCCCTACGTGAAGGACCAGTCCGAAATGGTGATTCTGCTGAACGTCGCAGCGGTGTTCGTCGGAATGACCTGGCTGGTAGCGACCTATATCCTGCAGGAAGAGTTGAACAAACTGTCCCGTTACTGAACTTTTTTGCGACGGATCGGCTCCGCTAGGTGACAGGGATATCCGGCGTCGTTACTAACGCCGTTGACCCAATCATGCACCGCGCGCTCGTCGTCACTTCGCAGTACGCACCCAACTCGGGTTACCCCAATCACCCCGATTGGGCCGAGTCCGAGGCGCTGCTCCCTCTGCTTTCGGCTCGGGGCTACTCCGCCAGTGCCCTCTTGCCGGGGCCGGGGCTGGTGGAGGTGCTACGGCAACACCTTAGAGAGGCCAACGCCCATCAGAGCCTGCTGCTGTACTTTTCCGGCTACGTGATACTCACCGAAGCAGGGGAGCCGGCTCTGCTGCTCCCCGACGGCGCCGCCGCGCCCCTTCGAGTCTCCCAGCTTGTCGCAAAAATGGGCGCGAGCTTCGGCCGCGTGTTGCTGGTGGTAGACGGCGTGCTCGGCAGCGCTACGGAACAGGTGCCTGAGGTAAGCGGGCTCAGTCCGGAAGCGACCGTCTGCGCAATGACCCTCGAGTGCATCGACGTCGACAACGTCGGTGCGCTGGTCTGTGTGCGCCCCTGGAAACAGGGACCGCCCATCGACGGCCCTACCCCCGAGCCGTTCAGTTCGGCGTTCCTTCAGGCGCTCAATACGTTAGGGGCGCGCCCAGGCTCCGTCGACTCGGTCCAAATCATGGAGTGGCTAAGCGAACAAACCGTTCGAGGACACCTCGGCCTCTCCGAGACGGATCCCAACTTCATGCTGCTACCGCAGCGCAAGTACCCGTCAAACCCCGTAGGGCTATTGGTCCCGACGCACCTCGTGAACGCGGGCACTCCAGCCACACCGGCGCCGGTATCGATTCCCGAAACACAGGCTGCGGGTTCGAGCGTCAGCGGCTTTCATCCGCTGGGTTCGACGACGGCAACCCCTCCCGACGAGCAGCGCCCTGAGACTAGCGTCACCAGCAAGATGAATGATGCCCCCGCTCAGCCAGAACCGGTGTTTATCACGCCCGCCTATACCTCAGCGGCTCCGCCCAATCGCGCCTGGGTAGCCGTGGAACCTCCTGTCTCGTGGCAGCCGGGAACTTGGGACGTACCCCGGCCGGAAGACGAAGCCGCGCTGCTGAAGCGGACCCGGGACGCCGTGACCTCAGGTGACGACGAAGAGGCGTACGAACAAGCCCTGCGCTGCCTTGAGTTCTTTCCGCAGTCGGTCGCGGCTGTACAAATTGCTGCGGACTTGTCGGCCAAGCTCGATCGCTGGGACAGCTTAGCGGAGCTCTACGAGAGCCTGCTGCTGACGCGGACCGATATCGACGGCAAGGTAAAACTGCGCATCGCGCTCTCTCGACTCTACTCTGCGAAGCTGAACGATACCCACCGCGCGCTTGAGGTGATTGAAGGCGCTTGCCAGCTGCAGCCAAAGAACGCGTCACTTCACCTTGAAGCCGCAGCCCTCTGCGAAGCCGCAGAACAGATCACTGCGGCCGAAGAACACTATCGCGCGGCGTTGCGACTGGCGCCGCTCGTCGCTTCGACCTACCGACGGGCCGCGGCATTTTTCACGTGGGTAGGAGACACTGACGCTGCGTGGAACACCGCTTCCATTCTTACGTTCCTCGGCGAGGCCAACGAGCATGAGCTCGCGCTTGTCAAAGCGCAACGCTCAGCCAGCTTACCCCAACTGAAGCGCCCCCTCTGCGATGCCGACTTCGCGCTGGGTCTCGCAGCTACAGCGACAGATCCAGCCCTCACGGAGTTGATGAGCGAAATCGCTCCAATCGCAAGACTCGTCCTTCATGGATCGCATAAGCGGCAAGAGGACCAGCTGCAGGGACTCGTACAGGCTGAGGTTCTAAACAGCACCACGACGCTCGCGCGTTCACTGGTTTGGGCGAGCCAGCTGCTCGGAGTGCCGACACCAGCGCTCTACCTTAGCGCTGAAGCAGGAGTGGTTCGACCGCTCTTAGTGGACTTCCCCGCCTGGGAGGTCAGCCGCTCGCTGGGCCACGGCGTCAGCGCGCATGAGCTCATTTTTTGTTTTACGCGAAGCTTGGTCTTGATGCGCCCTGAGAATCACATATTGATCGCGTGCCAGACCAAGGAAGAATTGCTGGGGCTGCTTGAGGCGTGTTGCTCGCTCCGGTCCAAGGGTGCCGACGATCTTGGGGTCTCGGAGGAGGCGCAGCGCTTAGCCTCGCGGCTCAAGAAGCAGCTTAGCCGGGACCAGCTCAAGCGAATTGAGGCGCAGCTGGGGGCCATTCCGTTCGAGCGCCTCGGTAGGCGCGTCGACGCGTGGCTCGCGCAGGCGGGCTTTGCCCAGAACCGCGTTGGCTTGATCGCCTGCGGTGATCCCGCGCTAGCCGCTCAGGCCCTCGATCGCCTCGCCCCCTCACCGCACGTCACTAGGACAGCACAACTTGAGGACCTCTTTGGGTTCGCGGTAAGCGAAAGTTGCGCGCGTCTGCGTGCGACCTTGGGCGTCAGTTTGACTCGTCCCGTCGCCGCTGAGTAGCGGGCGAACCACGAAGACCACGTGGTGTCGGTCTCGCTGAACTGGAGGGGAACCCCGTGGATTTCAACGACCCCGTACAACGAGAGGTCCTTAGCCCACCTGAGGCGGGTGACCAGTGCGAACGACGCGACCGGCGATACGGTACTCTTGCACTAGCGAACCTGACCCTCAAAAAAAGGAACGACCCGCTCAGTGAGCGGGCCGTCCAATTTACCGCGAACTAGTCCGCGGGTCTCTGCGGATTAGTCGCGTCCGTGGGTCGGTGCGCACGGGTCGTCCTCGACGCGGCAGTGGTGGTCGCAGCCATCACCCTCGCTCAGGTTTCCGTCGTCGCACGCTTCACCGCCTTGAACGACGCCGTCGCCGCACTCCTCGCGGTTGCAAGCAGCGTCGCAACCGTCGCCGCTCACGTTGTTGCCATCGTCGCACTCTTCACTCGGGTCGAGGATAGCGTCACCACATTTCGTTGGCACAACGCCGCGAGCTAGGATGTAGGGGGTACCCACCGTACCATCACCCGCTGCGTACTCCGCACCGAAGCCGAGCGAGATGGCCATCACTTCGAAGTTGGTGGGCCAATTGTCGAACGAGTTGTGCACGGAGCAGCTCCAATTCGAGAGGTAGTCATCGCTCAGCGTGCTCATTGCTGGGTGAGCCGCCACGATATGAGAGTCGTTGTGACAGACGCCCGAGTTGGTCGCGGTGAAAGAGCCGAAGCCGTCAAGCATCGGGATGGGGGTGCCGGGGACCGCGCTGTGGTAGAGGCAGCTGGTCGTGATGTAGGCGCCCGTTCGGGTCGGATCATCAACCGCGAACTTGATTCCCGCATCCATCACCAACTGCTTGCCGTGGAGCGTCGGGTCGGAGCCGATGAGCAGCACGTTGCCGGTGACAGCCGCACTCCAAACACTGGCGTTGGCCTCTGCGGCTGCCACAGTTCCGAAGTCTCCCGTGCAGAAGGGATCCCCGAGTACCACTGCGCGATACTTGGCAAAGTCAGCGATGGTCATGCTGCCCCAAGTTGCGGCGTCAACAACCACCGGGTTCAAGCCGAGTGCAACCACAGATGCAGCTTCTGCGCTGGCGAGGCCACCCCACACTGTACTGTCGAGCATCAGCACGTCGCTCGTTGACGGAGCTAGGAGTACGGAAGCACTGAGTGACATCGGAGCCGGACTAGCGATCTTGGCGTCAGGCGCCTCGCCTACGCCCACGTAGAAGAAGAAGTCGAGTTCCCCGTGCGACTCATGCCCTTCTGCTGTGTAGTCCTCGATTCGGACCAGGCCGCCCCCATCGTGGACCAAGTCGTAGACTCGAACGTGAACATCGTAGCGACCCGGACCGCTGGGTAGGTACTCAACACATTCAGTGGTGATTCCCGTTTCATCATCGTGAGAACGCGCAATGACCGTCGGACCGATCGCGCTAGGTCCACCGGTCAAGGTCCACTCGAACTCGATCGGATCGTTGTCTGGATCGACCGCGTCAGCGCAGATGACCTGGCCCTGACCGCAGCTCACGAACTTCGATTCATCAAACTCAACGCCGACGACCTCGGGCTCGTGGTTGAGTGTAGCGATCACGTCGATCGCCGCATTATCCCGACCCTTGCACTGGTTGATCAGCAGAATTTCAGTGGTTTCCCCCTCGACAGCGACGACTCCTTGCATCGACGCCGGAAAACAGAACTTGGCGGGAGAGCCCTCCTCCTGAATTGGCGACGCGGTCACGTCGTAGCAACCTGGCTCGACGTTTTCAAAGTTGTCCGCGAAGAGATGTTTCGACTCTGTGTCCAAGGGGCGGTCTTCGAGTTCCGGGACACCACCGGGGATCTTGAACGAAGAAAGTGGACTATCGGCTGTGATCGCAGGACCGGTTGGAGTCCCGCTGGCACAGTCCACAGGTTGGTACTCGAAACGCATGGCGGCCACGTCGTCCGAAGCCTCAGTTGAGGCTACGAGACGAATCCCGGTATCGCCGAACGTCGGATCTCCCTTGGAAACGTCCTCGGACGAGCACGCTGCCAGGCACACAAAGGGAATCGCTCCCAAAACTAGATTGGTCTTCATTGTGTTTTCTTCCCCATTCGATCCAGCGCAGCGACACAGTGCGTAATTGCACCGAAAGCGCGCCGAGATCTCCTGCGGTTGCGTTTACATTCTTATGTTGATCTCCGTCAACCCAACAAGCTGCATCTAGCAGCAAATGTCGGATAAGATTAACGACTGGCCGACTGAGACATCAGCAAGCAACGACCGTTCGTTAACCAGTCGCAACGCGAATAATTCTTAACGTACCGAGCACGGCTCAGACACCTTAGGAGAACCTTAAGTTGTGACACCATTGCGTCGACGCTGAACTTGTTGAAAGGCTAAGCATTGACGGAGCGGGCTACTCTGCCGCTGTGCCGGGTCCTGGTGCGATTCGCTCGCGCCGCTATTTAGATATGCGCGACAATGAATAGCGCTAGCTCCGTTCACTGTTCGAGCATCTCTACAGACCACAATCGAATCTGCCCCGGGTCGCTTGTTCCCCCGGTCCGCGAACCCCCAGAAACTTATGATAATTGGCGTCGGTTTTGGACTACCGTCTGGATGCGCGGTATTCACCTACCGCCCGACTAAGGCCGGAGATCTCGGCTCGGCCTACACCAAGTACTTTGCAAACCATCCACACTGCTCGAAAAAATGCAACATGCGGAGGCTCCGGTTACTCTGCCTGTAACGCTAACTGCCCCGCCCCAACTGAAGCTGACAAGTAGGATACGGTTTGGCGGTAGTGGTCTTCCGTGTCCGGAACTCCGCCGCCGCCTGCTTCCTGTTCTCTGGTCAGTATTCGTGTGTCGACGGATCCATCGTTCGAACGTTGCCGCTAGTCGCCGAACAGCTCTCGCCTAGCGAGCTCCCAGGTAGGCTCGTCGGGCGCAAGCAGCGTCGATTCGCGGGTGTCGAAAATGTCGCACTCGCGCCCATCGGGGTGACGGACCACACCGCCTGCCTCGCGCACGATGAGCGCACCTGGGGCGTGATCCCAAGGCAAGAGTCGGTAATAGTGAACGTAGTCTTTGTTGCCTGAGGCAATCTGAGTGTACTCGTGCGCCGCACAGATGACCCCCGGCACTTGCTGGTGCAGAGCAGCGCGCTCCGTTAGCGCTGCTGCTAAGTCCTCGGGCATGTAGCGAACGTACAGGCTACCGGTGAGTTCGCGAGCCGTTGTCGCTGTCCGAGAGGTGATGCGGACACCGTTGCAGAAGGCCCCCAAGCCACGCGCCGCCAAGTACATGCGATCACCCTCGAGCAGGAAGATGGCGGACGCGAGCAGCACGCCGCGTTCGACGAGCACGACCATCGTCCCGAAGGGGCAGACACCATCGTTTTGGCCGAGCTCGGCAACGCAATCCTTGGTATAGTCCGCCTCTGCCGGGAGCAAGAGCACCTCGTTCTCCGCGGTATGCGCGTGCACGCTGATTTTCAACGCCGCGGTATCGGTGGTCAACTTCTTGCGCTTGCCGCTGAAGTGACTCTGGGCCGCTGGCTTTCGAGTATCTCTATGCGATGTTGAACCCGCTCCCCAAGCCGTGCGGGAGCGCACCGGCCTCGTCACTTGCGGGCGAGGTGTGGATTGGGCCAACCCTGAGCGCAGACCTTGAGCGCGCGCGAGTTTTCGCGCTCATGGTGAAACGCGTCCACTGCTCCGGCGATACGACTGTAGGCGCTTCCGTTCCCCCTTCGACGGCCGCTACTGGATTTGCATACCCAGACCAGTGCTGGCACAGCTCACCGGCGAGCTGGCGACTCACACCGGCGGAGCCCCGGGTTAGGAAACAGCCCGAAACGAGCCGACTAGAACAAGCGGGAACTTTTCTTGCTCAACTTGTGGAGGTGGGGGGTTGGCTAAACGGGGTGATACGCCCGGCAACTGCCAAGGCCTGCCACGCCCCGGAGAAGGCTCCCCCTCGGTACCCCCAAGACCTCGGCTACTCCGGACGGCGCCAGCGCGTCCTCCAGAAGCTCGAAAATCGCCAGCGGACTTTAACAATATCTCACCCAGTGGTGGGCTAGACCCCCACCCTAGATTCGTCGCGCCGCAGGACGCGCCCAAACGTGAAAGTGATCCAAATATGCAGTTTCTACAGACTAGATATGGTGCTTTGATTGCGCTGTGCGGCTTGCTTGCCGCTGACCCGATTGCCGCAGCAGGAGACAAGAAGGTTATAGCCGGTTCCTCGTGCCTGAGTACCGACGAGGTGAACTACATTTCAGATGGGGGCGTCGGTCGTATTAGCCTGGTCCCCAGTTCCCCGGATGTCTGTACGAATTGCGGGGAATCCGTGGTGTGCCCGCTCGTACGGGACAACACCACCAACACCAACGGACTAGGGGATGGCTCCCTTGACTCGGTGGCTGTTAGGACGTTGCTTCAGATAGGCGAAGGCCTGCAGGTGGACTGTTGGGCGATGGCGAACACGCCGTTTGGCAACACTCGCCAAGAGGTCCTCAAGATCGGCACCCACACCGAGCCCCCCCCCGACCCGGGTCTATTCGGATACTACGCACTCACGTGGACGAATCGTGAACTGAACAGCAGCGCGAGCAAAGATGTCTACAACATATACTGCACATTACCAACCAACTCACCAAGCGACGAACAATCCCTGCTGGGTGTTTACTACATCGAGCCATAAGCTCGCGCTCACGTTCGACATTTTCGGAAGGCACTATGCAAACTATCCACTCGTATAAGCTCATCGTTCTCACTGTCGCGGCGCTACTTGCCAGGGGCACCTTCGCTGGCGCAGCCGATTCTAAGACGATACCGGCGTCGTCCTGCCTAAGCACCGATCCAACCCAGCAGTTCGCGCAACG
>JBDKJZ010000079.1:0-14034 GCA_039796375.1 Pseudomonadota bacterium | reverse complement strand
GCCCGCTTGGCGGAGGTCGACATCACGCTGCCGCAGCGGGTCCGATTTGAGCAGCATCGCAAGGATCCAGCCTGCACGAACTGCCACGCGGCATTCGACCCGCTCGGCAACCCCTTCGAAGCGTACAGCGCACTCGGCGAGTTCAAGACCCATGATAGTCACAACAATCCGATTCAAGTGGGGGGAACGTTTACGCTGGACGGTGTCGATGTCGCCTACAAGAACATCGAAGAATTCGAGGCTGCGCTCGCGCAGAGCCCTCAAACCGAAAGATGCATGGTGCAACAGTTGACCAGCTACGGCTTTGGTCGCGCGCTCGGCTCTGCCGACAACAAGCTGGTGACGGAACTAACCGCTCACTTCAAAGGCACCACCCATGACTTCCTGGGTTTGATTCAAGAACTGGCGCTTTCACCCGCCTACCAAAACGTTCCCCAAGAAGCCGCGCTCGAAATGGGCGCCAAGGAGGCCCCATGATTACATTGCCAAGTCGAGCCCTTCAGAAACTTCAGCGCCGCCGGTTCTTGCGCGGCGCTGGGGGCGCAGCCATCGCGCTCCCCCTACTTCAGACCGCTGGCGGCAGCCTTCAGGCGCAGGTGGGTGCAGTCCCTGACCGCTTTATCGGACTTTTCGTGGCGCAGGGTCTCCCCAAGGTCATCACGGACTCCTTCCTCGACTACGTGCACCCGTCGGGCTCACAGCCGCTGCGCTCGTTAGTCCCCTTCAAAGATCGTCTCACAATGGTGCGGGGGCTCAGCGTCCTGACTGAGCACAGCAACCCCAAGACGCCACACTCCAACGGCTGCGCGTCCTTCATGTGCGGAATGGACTGCACCAGCCGCGAGACCAAGGGCGGCCCGACGCTAGACTGGATCTTCAAGCAAGAGAAAGCTCCCAACACGATCTTGCCGACAATCAACACGGGCGTCTGGGGCGCGGACGACTCCGACGAGTTCTATCGCATCGTGCACTCTTGGCGCGGTGTCAATCAGCCGAACGACCCCATCGCTGACACGAAGGATTTGTTCAAGTCAGTCTTCGGCAACATGCCGAACCTGGACGACCCCGCCGCCAAGAAGGAACAGCTCTATCGCAAGAGCGTGCTCGACCCCGTAATGGAAGACTACAAGTTCGCGATGAGCGATGCCTCTGGTTACAGCGCTGGTGTTCGCACCCTCATCAGCAACCACCTAGATACGGTTCGCGAGCTTGAAAAGAAGATCGGCTCGCTCGGTTCCACGAAGTGTGTGCTGCCGACAGAGCCAGCCAGCATCGAAGGCAGCGGCAAGTTTCCGCCCATCGTCGAGAACTGGCCCATGATCAGAGACATCGTGAGCGACCTGTTCATCATGGCGTATCGCTGTGACTTAGTCCGCAGCGGGACGTTCATGGTCGACAGCGGCGGCGACAAATGGCCTTACCAAGGCAAGCACGGCAGCACGGACAACGTGCACGGCACCACACTTCACAACTGGAAGTCCGATAGCCACGCGCCACTCGCCTACGAAATCTTCGAGTGGTACTGGGACAAAGCCGGCGACTTTCTCACACGACTCGACGACCCGAACTTCGTGGATGTCGACGGGGCTACCTTGCTCAGCAACACCACCGTCATGATCGGCACTGAGCTCGGCGACCCCGGTCACAACCTCAATGACTTCACGTTCATGATCGCCGGCGGCAACAAACCCTTCCAACGGGGCGCGCACACCTTCCAAGGCAAGACGGACGTCGACTTCTACAACACGCTCCTCACGGGCTTGGGCATCGACAAACGCATCGGCGAACAAAAATACTTCGGCGGCAACTTGGGGTTCCTCTAAACCCCGCCCGGGCGTGAGGGTGACTTCATGGGTTTAGGTTCTAGGCGCGCTGCATCGCGGCGCGCCGCGTCCTAAGCTGCGCGCAGCGTGCCAAAGTGCGCGCAGCGTGCCAAAGTGCGCGCGGCTAGCGCCCCCTAGCCCGCCATGACTCCTCTAGCTCATCACACCAGCCGCCTTCGCGTCCGGACGGTTCGAAGCTTTGAGGAGCTGCTGTCGACACGATTCGCCGATGGGGTCAACGCGCTGCGCTGGCCCCGCGTGCTCGATGGCGACTTTGCTGAGGTCGCGCTACGCCAAGGCGGCGCTGACGCGATCGAGACGCTCGACGAAACCGCGCTGCGCTCGCTGTCGCTCAGCCTCGCCGGGCAAACAGCGGTCGAGGCCCTCCTTAGCGACTTGCACCAGCTTCGCGCTCACGGACTTGACCCGGCGCTGAACTGCGTGAACGGGTACCTTCGCGACGCAGGCCCGAACGCCCTGCGCACGGACGTCTATTCGTTTCACGTCGACAAGGCGCCCGTCGAGACCGACACCTGGCTCTGCACCTACTATGGGGCACCCAGCGAGGGCATCGACAACGATGACGCTGTGCGTCGGGTAGACGTTCCTGAGTTACGCGCTTTGTTGCTTGGGATCTATGGCGGCACGGAGGGCGACGGTTTTCGCGAGTTTCTCGCTGAGGAATTTCACGATCTTCACTACGTGCCCAAACCGTACGCGCAGCCCTTCTCGTTCGGTGTCGGCACGTTGTGGCGGGTCGCCACGCAGTGGCCGGGCAGCCCAGTGCCGCCCTGCGTCCACCGAGCGCCCACCACCGTCGAAGGCGCACGGCGGTTATTGCTGATCAGCTAGAGACCCGCGGTCACCAGGCGTAGCTACCCTTCGGTGAACGACCGCGTCAGACAAGCGTTGTGATGGCTTGTTTGTACGGCCGCAGGTTCTTCCCCGACTGGAGCGAACTACACTTCGAATCAACTTTGGAGCAACTTTGGACGGGCGCTTGCTTGACCTCACCTCCATGTTCGTCCTCCGTGAACTTAGTCGCGATTGCTACGGCACTTGCGTGCCCGGCGAACGCGGCGAACTTAGTCGCGATTGCTACTACATTTGCGTGCCCGGCGAACGCGGCGAACTTAGTCGTGATTACTACTACATTTGCACGCCCGGAAGAGCGACTAACGCGGCTTCGGCGCCGCTGCAGGCACGCCTGAACGATCGATCAAGATAGACAACACCATGTCGCTCAGCGCGTTCGTAACTGAGCGGGCGCGGGCGATTATCCAGTCTACGGTGAGCAGCAGCGGCAACAGCTCCAACGGCAGGCCCACAGTGCTGAGCACCAGCGCCAAAGAGATGAACCCGGCCTCGGGTACGCCCGCGACCCCCATCGCGGCGATCAAAGCGGTGCCAGCCGCTAGCAGCTGCTCGCCCACAGACAGTTCAATGCCACAGGCTTGTGCCACGAACAGCACGGCCATGCCCTCGTACAGGACGATGCCGTCGTTGTTCAGGTTGGTACCGACGCAGGCGCCCATGGCCGACGCTGATTTGCTGACGCCTAGGTCATCCAGCGCCCTGAGGGTGACTGGCAACGTGGCCAAGCTGGAGTTCGTCCCAAGCGCAAGCGCCACGGGTTCCCGCGCCGCGCGCCAGAATCGAGAGAGCTTCATACCGACATAGAACCGAATCCAGGCCTGATAGGTGAGCAGCACGTGCAGCGCCAAACCTAGGAGCCCCACCCCAACGTACGCCGCTAAGCCCTTGAGCGGCGCGTACCCGTACTGTCCGATGGTCTTGGCGACGACGCCGAATACCGCCAGCGGAATGAGACGTATCACCCAGATCAAGATGACCTCCATCACCCGCAAGAACGTCGCGATGCTATCTTCGATCACCTTGTACGCTGCGCTCCCTTGCGCTTGCTGCTCAGCGCGCACAGCACGAAGCGCGAAGCCGAGCATTAGGGCCAGCACAATGATCGGGATGATCAAGTTGTTCAAAAATGGGCTCACCCAGTCTTTGGGAACGTATCCGCTGAGGGTTTCCAAGAGGTCGACCTTCTTGTCGGCGTAGGTCACAGCCGCGGCCCGCGTCGCGTCGCTGGTGGGCAGATTCATGTGTCTACCCGGCTGCAGCGTATTGGACAACGTCATGCCAATGGCCAGCGCGATGCACGTGTTAAGCACCGCGAACACAATCAAGCGCCCACCCTGTCGCCAACTGACCTCAGTCTTCAACACGGCGCTGATGATGGCAAGAAACAACAACGGCGTTGCGACAGTCTTGATTAGTTGAATCACCAGACCGCCAAGTTCCCCTAGCGGTTGGGCGCTTCGCCCGAGAAGAGGCCCCACCACTAGGCCAAGCAGCATAGCGATCAGGATCCAGGCGTAAAACGGGATGCGTCTTAAAGTCACCCTTGCAGACTAGGCCTTGCGAGCGACCAGGGGAAGCGCCTCCGCTAGCTCGGACCGAAACAAGCGCGTCCGGCGTGGCTGCCAGATGACCGAAGATTCGAGGATGAAACCAATCCACAACATCGGTCAACCCGGTGGCGAAAGCCTGTTCACCCCTGGGTTAACCGGTTAGCGTAGACCGATGCGGACTCGCCTCCCTGTCCTGTTGCTCGCTCTCGCCGTGGTGAACTCCGCGTGCGGAGCGCGAAGCGAACACTCCCCCGCTACAGTCTCGCTCGCTGAGCACAAGGCGGTGCTCCCTGGAATCGCGGCGGGCCTAGTGCCGCTCGTGTTTGCCCTCTGCACCAACCACATGTACACCTGCGGCGCTGACGGTCGCAGCTCCCTCTGCGTGCCCGCGTGCGCCCTGGGCAGGGTAGTTGCGGGGCTTGCGATCGCGAGCGTGGGCAACCTGCGAAAGGCAGGGCCTTGGTTTTGGGTCTCGGCGTCGTCGCTCGCGCTCCTCACAGGAGCGATGGGGTGCGCTTGCATCGGCTACTCCGGCTTCATTGGCCTGGGCGTCGGCTTCGGCGCCGGCATGGTTCCTGGGCTTCTCCGGCTCGCTTTCGGCGGAAAAGCGACTTAACCCTGTCACACTCCGCGGCTCGGTTGAGGATGACGGGACGCTCGCGGTGCTCGATGGCGAGAACGGTAAGCTCTTGCGCACGATCGACCTCTCCCAGGTCGCCCATGGTGAGACGAATAAGGTCGCGGTGCACAACGTGCAAGCAGCCCCCGACGGCCGCACCGTGTGGCTGACGGCGATGCCGAATGCCGAGGGCGGTGGGCACGGCGCAGATATGCCGGAGGAGCTCATCGGCGTCGACACCACAACGTACGAAGTTACCTCACGCATCGAACTCGGAACCGGTCTACATGCCGCACACGTCGTGATCTCCGGCAGCACGGGATTCGTCACGGCGAACGAGACGGACGCCGTCGTGGTGGTCGATCTCGCGGCGAAGAGTGTATCCAGAACAATCGCTCTGCCGGAGGGCACGGGACCCCATGGCGCTCGCCTCACACCCAACGGGCAGACCCTCGTTGTTGCGGGCATGGGTGACGGGGCCATCGTTCTGGTTGATGTCGCAAGCGGAGACGTGACGCGCCACGAGTTGCCCGGCCGCGCGGTGCAGACTGCTGTGCTTCCGAACGGGAGCGCGGCCTTCGCTACCATCTACGACACGCGACAAGTGGCCCGCTTGGATCTCTCGTCCCATGTCGTCACGCTCTACGACCTCCCGTCAACGAGCGTAGGTCCGGTGCAGCTTTACCCCACGCCGGACTCCGCCCCGTGTGGGTCGCTGACCAGGGGATGCTCGAAGGCGATCCTGCGGGTGATAGTCTCGTCGCGATTGATTCCACGACGGGTGAAATTCATCACGTTGCCACGGTCGAGCCTGGCCCCCACGGCATTGTGCTGAACGCAGACGGCACAATGGCCTGGACGACCACACTGGTAAACGGGACCGTGCAGGCTGTCGACACAGCAACGGGTTCGGTCTTGAGCACCGCCAGGGTTGGCAACAAGCCCAACGGCATCAGCTGCGTGCATGAAGGCGGTGTGATGCCGTGATCACCGACATCTCTGCGCGTAGCACTCTCCTCCGCCTAACCGGAACATTGATGCCCTAAAGATGAACTGTTTAGATTGCCGTCCTAAAGGGCGCGCGAGGCTGTTAGGTTGGGCATCGCAGTAACCACGCTCCTCGCGTTCGCGTACCATTGAAGGCGCGGTTGAGAACGAAGCATCCGCGCCCCCGTCCACTTTCCGTTAGGAGACCCACAAATGATCCGAATACTTCATCTGGCGCTCGCTGCCACCCTCATCGCACTCACCGGCGCGTGCAACAGCCACGATATGGAGGACATGCACGACGCAATGATGCTCCCCGAGGTCCTGGAGGTCGATGCCTCCAAGGGACCGTTCGAACCCACCGCTGCGCCTGATCTTGACCCCGCACCCAACGTTGTGGAGGTCGCGCTTGAAGCGAAGATCTCCGACGTCGAGATCGCACCCGGTCGCACCGCATCGATGTGGACGTACAACGGTCAGCTGCAGTCGTCTTCCAGATGAAGCATGGCAGCGATGCGCCGGTCACCACACCTACGACTCCCGACGCGTTCACGCCCATCCCAGTGCTGCCCGAAGCCACTGTGGAGCGCAAACTCAAGCTGGAGGAATCCATGGCGATGAGCGGAGGCCATGGAGCGGGCCACGGCGCTTCGGCCACCGGCATGGGGCCCGTGTTTTCCATCAATGGGCAGGTCTACCCGGACGCGACTCCGCTCGCCGCGAGCCTTGAGACTATCGAAGAGTGGTCTATTGTGAACGCTACGGAGATGGACCACCCGTTTCACCTTCACGGGTTCCGCTTTCAGGTCGTCTCCGTCGATGGGGCAGCCCCGGGCGTCGTCGCCTGGCGAGACTCCATTGTCACATCCTTGAGCACGCTGAGCGTGGAATGATGGGCGAACTTGAGGTCGCGACGCCATGACACGGGAACCCGCTCGGGCCAGGGGAAGGACCGCACGCACCATGACAGAAAATAGACCCATTTCGGCAGCCGTAGTACTGTTCGGGCTTGTGTTCGGGTGCGAGACCCAGGGCACGAGTCAAGCAACGAGCGCGCACAGCCCCGCCATGGACATGCCTGCGCCGCCGGCACCTCCGCAGCCGGGCCATGAGCGCTCGGCGGACACCTCGGCGGCGTCGCTCACCCTCGTCACCGACCGCAGTCTGGTGTGCATGGTGAACAATCAATTCATGGGCCAGCCACAGATCCCGATCCAGGTGGATGGGCGCACCTACTACGGGTGTTGCGAGATGTGCAAAGGACGGTTCAGTAGTGACCCGTCTTCGCGCGTGTCAACCGATCCAGTGAGCGGAAAGACCGTGGACAAGGCGACGGCGGTGATCGGCCGGGCCGGTGACGGGCGAACGCTTTACTTCGAGAACGAGCAGACGTTCGCGGCGTACGCTCGGGGATAGTCACGATGAGCTCCATCCCAGCACTCCCGTGACTTTCCGTCTCAGTGTGGCGTCCTCAAGCGCTCGGCGGCGCCTGCGTCCGAACTATAGCCGCTCGCAAGAATAGGCGGCTGGGCCTCTCGACCGAAGATGATGGGCACAGGAATGGCACGAAGTCTGCAGCGTGCTGCTTCTGCCCATAGGGGGCATAGGCAATCCGGAGGTCACGCCCATGATGGACGACAGCACGAAGATGAAAATGCTGGCCCGAATCCGCCGCGTCGCCGGCCAACTCGAGGGCGTCGCCCGAATGATCGAAGAGGATCGCTATTGCGTGGACGTTCTGCTGCAGATCGCGTCCGCGCAGGCAGCGCTCGGTCAAGCTGGCAAGGTCGTCTTGCGGTCGCACGTCGAGACGTGCGTGACGAACGCGATGGCGACGGGTAAACCCGCCGAACGTAAACAGAAGCTCGATGAGCTCCTGGCTGTGTTCGCTCGATACGGCTGCCTCGGTAAGAAGTCGGTCACGTGATAGCTGCGCAGGCTTTTCGCGCAGCAGCCTGAAGGGCGCAGGCTTTTCGCCTCACGGGCTTTCGGATCCCAAGGCCGGAGCTAAGCCTTCGCGCTGCGGGCAATGGCGCACATCTTGCTCCCGCTCGGTCACCAGCTATGCCCCATGGGGGCATGCCCCCATGAAACAAATCGGAAACGCAAGAAGGAACTTATGAACATGAACAAGTCTCGAATCATCACTCTGGCGATCACACTCGGCGCAAGTGCCTGCGGCGGCGCAGCGGGTACCCAACCCCACGATATGAGCGCGGCACAGCATCAGGCCGCTGCAGAGCGCGAGGAAGGCCAGGCAACCGAGCACGCCGCACAGTATGATCCCGCGGCGGAACAGACGAAGGAGCGCTGTGCCAAGGGGCGAGTGTGCTGGACCGTCGCGAGCAATGCTACGGAAGGCCACGCGAAGACGGCTGAGGAGCATCAGGAGCTGGCGGCGAAACATCGTCTGGCCTCACAGGCTCTTCGAGATGCGGAGGCCCGCGCGTGCAACGGGATCGACGAGACCGACCGCGACGTCAGCCCGTTCGCTCGTAGTGCGGACATTCGCAGCGTTAGCCAGCTCCGCGAAGAGACGCAGGTCGGAAGAAACAAGGTCGCGCGCGACGCCGGAGCCACCATCGTTTTTCGCGCGACGCCCGGGCTTACGGTTGAATGGCTCCAGCGCATCGTCGACTGCCACCTGGCGCGAAACGCCGCAGTTGGGCACGACATGCCAGAAATGGAGTATTGCCCGGTCGTCACGCCTGGCGCGCAGGCAAAGGTCCGTTCAGTGGGGGACGGGTTTGCTGTCGACGTGCGCGCGGACGATGCGGAATCTGCACAAGAGATTTGGCGTCGAGCGCAACAAATCAGCTCCGCACGCTGACGAAGGCGTTAGGCGGTTCGTGCAGCAGGGGGATCGGCGCCGGCTTTCATGAAAGTGACGTGGTTACTCAGGATCTCATGGAGGCCCTCGCGCGCGCAGTGGACGCTCACGGGCCTGGTCGTTGCGCTGCTCGTATCCGCAAGGGCAGAGGCGCAGGAGCTCCACGACCTCCCGAGCCCCCTTCGGCTCGATGACGTGCTCGCGTATGGCCGCGCGCACCGCCAAGAGATCGTCGCCGCGCGCGCCCGGGCTCGAGCCGCGGGAGAACGACCCGCGATCGTCGCGGCGCTTGAGGACCCCATGCTCATGCCCTCGATAGATCATCTGCCGTTCATGCTTCACGGCGTGGATGCGAGCCTGATGCTGGAGCAACGTTTTCCTCTCTCAGGAGTACGGGGCCACCGGGAGCGCGCAGCACAGGCCGACGCGCGCCGGCTTCGGGCGGAGTCGGAACGCGTATCTCAGGACGTCCAGCTCGACGTGGCCCGGTCCTTCTTCATGTTGCGCGAACGGCGCGACATGGCGCGCGTGCTTGACGAACAGTTTGAGCTTGCTCGGCAGTTGGTCGCGGCCGCTAGCGCTCGCTACAGCTCCGGGACGGGGAGCCAGCCTGAGTTGCTGCGGGCAGAGATCGAAGTGGCGCGATTCTCAGGCGCGATCCGCACGATTGGCGCGGAGATCGCTGCCGCGGAGGCGATGCTCAACACGAGCCTGGGCAGGCCAGCGGACGCGCTGGTACCGCCGCTCGAAGCCACGGCCGTGACCACTGAGCCGCAGGCCTGGACGGAGGTGCGCGAGGCTACGCGTCGCCGGCGACCGGAGCTTGAGGTCGGGCGAGCGGAAGTCAGCCGGAGCCAGGCCGAGATCTCCGAGATGAATTCGATGTACTGGCCGATGAGCGTGGTGCGCACGGGGCCCGCGTATACGATGACGGATTCGTGGGGCTGGATGCTGGCTGTTGGGATCAGCCTCCCGCTCCAGCGAGATTCGCTGAAAGCGGGTGTGCGTGAGGCGGAGGCGATGGCTGCGATGGCGCGGGCCGATCTCGCGGCGATGACCCGCATGGCCGAGGGCGAAGCGGCGACGGCGCGGAGTCAGGTGCTCGCTGCCCGGCAACGGGTGCTGGGCCTGAGCGACGATGTCCTGCTGCGAGCGCAGCAGGCGATCGAACCCTCAATCGCGGCGTACGCGGCGGGCACGTACCCGCTCGTCAGTGTGCTCGACACAGCGCAGGCGCTCTGGTCCATCGAGGCTGAGCTCGTCTCCGCCGAATTCGAGCTTGGTCTCGCTTGGGCTCGTTTCCAGCGGGCCCAGGGACTATTCAGAGGAGAACCGCAGCGATGAAGCTCAAGGATCCAAGGACCCTCGCCGTAGTGGCGAGCTCCGCGCTGGTGCTCGTCGTTGGCGGGCTTATCATTCAGCATCTTCGGCATGGATGGCCGTTCTCACTGCACCACGGCATCGGCGTGGCGTTATCGTCCGCGCGAGTCGCCGTGACGGGAGGCGGCGATGGCCCAACGACCCATCCGCGATCGGAGGTCGTGATCCCTCAGAAGCAGCTGGACGCAATCGGTGTGCGCATCGAGAAGGTTCGAAAGGAGACCATCAGCGAGCCCATCCGAGCCGTCGCGACTGTGGTTCCCGATGAGTCGCGCGTGTCGCACATTCATACGCGGGTGTCCGGATGGATCGAGCGGCTGTACGTGAACACAACCGGAGAGCATGTGCGCGCCGGGCAGCCGCTTGCGGGCATCTTCTCCCAGGAGCTGCTCGCTTCTCAAACCGAGTACCTCTCGGCGCGCCGCGCTGCGGCGACGGGTCCACGCAGCGCCGTGGTCGAAGGCTCCCGCGCTCGACTCAAGGTGCTCGGGATGACCGACGGAGAGATCCGCTCCATCGAGGAGTCGGGTGAACCTCGCCGCCTGGTGACGGTGAGCGCTCCGCGATCCGGAGTTGTCTTGCATCGTGGCATTTCGGTCGGAACAGCGGTCGACCCCTCGACTGAGATCGTCACGGTCGCCGACCTAGCGCGCGTCTGGGTGCTCGCGGAGCTGTCCGAGACGGACATCCCGAGCGTGCAGCTCGGAACACCCGCAAAGCTCGAGTTCCCAGCTTCGGGCCGTGAACCTTTCGACGGACAAGTCGAATTCCTGTACCCGACGTTGTCTGAGAGGACTCGGACGCTGCGCGTCCGCTTCGCGGTCGAGAATGCAAGTGGCACGCTTCGTCCGGGGATCTACGGCAGCGCGACTTTCCGAGTGGAGCCACGTCCGGCACTCACTGTCTCGCGCGAAGCGATCGTCGACACCGGCAGCACCCAGCACGTCTTTGTCGTCGCCGGCGAGGGTCGCTTCGTACCCCGAAGCGTCACGCTCGGCACTCGCTTCGAGCAGCGCATCGAGATCCGCGACGGGCTCGCCGAGGGCGACACCATCGTCGCATCCGGCGTATTCCTGATCGATTCCGAGAGTCGCCTTCGGGCATCGGGTGAGGGTACCGGACACGCGCACGGCAGCTCCAAGCAGGACAGCCCCGGAGCTGACCGCGAGCCACCCGGACGGAAGCCGCAAGTGACCCAGCCACGACCGCAGCCGGATCCCAAACCCGCTGCCCAACCACCCTCCGCGCCGCCTGCCAGCGGTCACGCAGGGCACTGAGGGGTCGCCGTGATCGAACGCGTCATCGAGTATTCCGCCAAACACCGCTGGATCGTGTTTGGCGCGACCGCCTTGCTCATCCTCTGGTCAGTCGTGTCGCTGCGAAAGACGCCGCTCGATGCGATCCCGGATCTCTCCGATCCGCAAGTCATCGTGTTCACCGATTGGATGGGCCGGAGCCCCGATCTCGTCGAGGATCAAATCACGTACCCACTCGTCACCACGCTTCAGAGCACGCCCCACGCGCGCACGGTCCGTGGTTACTCGATGTTTGGGATGAGTTTCATCTACGTCATCTTTGAAGATGGCACTGACATCTACTGGGCGCGAACGCGAGTTCTCGAACAGCTCGGGCGTGTCCAGCAGATCTTGCCGCCGGACGTCTCGCCCGTCTTGGGCCCGGACGCTTCCGGCGTCGGCTGGGTGTTCCAGTACGTGCTCGAAGATACGTCGGGGCAACGCGATCTGGCCCAGCTCCGTGAGCTGCAGGATTTCACCATTCGACCAGCGCTGCAGGCCGTGTCCGGTGTTGCCGAGATAGCGTCTATTGGCGGCTTCGAACGGCAGTACCAGATCGTGCTCGATCCCAACCGGCTCGCCAGCTACGGCCTCTCGCTCGGTGACGTGACCCGCGCCGTGCAGAGCGCGAACTCCGAAGTGGGCGCGCGCGTGCTTGAGCTTGCCGGCCGCGAGTATGTGCTGCGCGGGCGTGGCTACGTGAAGACGCTCGCGGACCTCGAGGCGAGCGTCGTCGCGGTCGGCGCTGGTGGTAATCCGATCCGGGTTCGAGACGTCGCGCGGGTGCAGTTCGGGCCCGAAATTCGTCGCGGCGCCGCGGACTACAACGCCCGCGGAGAGGCCGTCGGTGGCATCGTGGTCATGCGCATCGGCTCGAACGCTCTGGAGGTGAACCAAGCGGTCAAGCAGGCGATCGCTGGCCTGACCCTACCCGAGGGTGTCCGCGTCGTGCCGACCTACGATCGCTCGGAACTGATCCTCGGCGCGATCGACACGCTCAAGACGACCCTGCTCGAGGAGGCACTCATTATCTTTTTGATTTGCATCGTCTTCCTCTTTCACGTTCGCTCGGCGATCGTCGCGATGATCGTGTTGCCGCTCGCGGTGCTCACGACGTTCATCGCGCTTCGTTACCTTGGACTCACTGCCAACATCATGTCGCTCGGTGGCATCGCGATCGCGGTCGGCGAGCTCGCCGACGCGGTGATCGTCCTTATTGAAAACGCGCACGTACGTCTGGCCGCCGCCGGCAAGGACGACGATCGCAAGCGCATCATCGTGGACGCCTGCAAAGAGGTGGGAAGGCCGATTTTCTTTTCGCTGCTGCTGATCACCGTGAGTTTTCTGCCCATTTTCACCCTCGCGGGGCAGGCTGGGCGGCTCTTCGCTCCTTTAGCGTACACGAAGACCTTCGCGATGTTCGCGGCTGCGATTCTGTCCATCACCCTAGCGCCTCCTCTGATGGTGCTGCTGCTTCGCGGACGCTTCCGCAGCGAGGACCAGAACCCAACGAGCAGAGTCCTGCGATGGATCTACCGCCCGGCGGTCCGCTTCGTCGTGCGTTTTCGAACGCTTGTGGTGGCCCTCGCGCTCTTGGTGGTCGCGGGTACGGTCCCGATGTTTCAGCGGCTCGGCTCGGAGTTCATGCCCCCGCTCGACGAGGGCTCGCTGCTCGTCATGCCGACCACTTTCCCCGGCATCGCAATCGAGGAGGCGCGTCAGGCGCTCACGGCCCAGCACCGCATCATCATGAGTTTCCCCGAGGTCGCGTCCGTGCACGGTAAGGCCGGTCGCGCGGAGACCGCGACCGATCCGGCGCAGCTCGACATGAACGAGAGCGTCGTGGCGCTGAAGCCGCGAGCGCAGTGGCCAAAAACCTTCGCGCCCCGGTGGCACAGCGGAGCCCCGGAGTGGGTGAGGGTCCCGCTGCGCCAGCTGTGGCCCGAGGAGCGTGCGCGTACGCTCGACGAGCTCTCGCGCGACCTTGACGCTGCGCTGCAGATGCCGGGCTACCAGATGTCTATCTCGCCGCCGATTCGTACGCGCATCGACATGCTCACAACCGGAGTCCGGACCCCGGTGGGCATCAAGGTGTTCGGAGCTGACCTCGCCGAGATCGAGCGGCTCTCGATTGAGCTCGAGGGACTGCTCCGGCAGGTCCCCGGTACGCGCAGCACGTTCGCCGAGCGCCAGACCGGGCGCGAATACATCGACGTCGTGCCCGACCGAGAGACCATCGCGCGTTATGGTCTAACGGTTCGCGACGTGCACGATGTGGTCGAAGCGGCGATCGGCGGTATGCCGGTGTCGACGGTGATCGCCGGCCGTTCACGCTTCTCGGTTAACCTGCGTTACGCGGCGGAGTATCGGGCCGATCCGGAGACGCTGCGCAGCATCCTGATCCCGGTCCCCATTTCCGAATCGATCGCCGGGGTAGAGCCCACTGGCTCAGGCGCGGGTACGTCCGCATCGATGGGGGGAGGCTCCTCGCCATCGCGAGCTCCGAGCGGGTCGATGGGAAGCATGGGCGCAATGGGGAGCGGCGCCGCGAGTCGCGGCATGCAGATGGGCTCAGCCCAGGCGACGGCCTCAGCTCCGATGGGAGGGGGAAGCGTCTTCGCCGCGGATCCCAGCGAAAGGTGGCGAAAGCCTGGAGCTGTCGTGCCATTGGGCG
>JBDKJZ010000078.1:0-14075 GCA_039796375.1 Pseudomonadota bacterium | reverse complement strand
TGTGGTGCGCTCGGGTCTCGAGCCAGGGGATCGAATCCTCGTCGATCCAACGGGCGCCGCCGTGGGGGGGCGCGTGCGGACCCAGGTCAAGCCCGATGCTCTTTGAACTCAAGGTGGCAGTCCGCTCTCTGGTGTCCGCGCGACTGCAGAGCGGGCTACTCATGTTCGGCGTGGCGGTCGGTGTCGTTGTGTTCACGTTCATTGCGGCGCTGATGAACGGGCTGGGCGTACGGCTGACGAATGACGTCACGGGAAACGTTGCCCACGTGATCCTCGAGCCGGAACTGCGCGTGCCCCGAGTTTTCATGACCTCCCCGACGGGGCGAGCGTTGTTCGCAGTCCAGCCTGGGCACAATGTCAAGCCGGTGATTCGCAGCTTTCGCTCAGTGATCGACGTGGCCACGCAGATGCACGGCGTGCGTGCGGTCGTGCCGGAGGTGTTCGGCAACGCGACGCTGGCTCGAGGAGAGCAAAACGTTGCGGTCGCTGTGACCGGCGTGGAAGCCGAAGAAGCAGACGTGATCGCCCCGCTTGGGCACTCGATGCTCCGCGGTCGTCTCGACCTGGGGGTCGGCAACATCGTGGTCGGCTCCAGACTCGCCGCGGAGCTTGGTGTGGACGTGGGGGATCGCGTGAATCTGCAGCCCGCAGGATCGTTGGGGGCGCGCACAGGTTCCAGAGCCCCGGATGCTGTTGTCCTGGTCGTACGAGGCGTCTTCATGCTGGGCGTGCAGGCGATTGACGAGCGCGTCGTCTACATCGACTTGGCCTCCGCAAGAAAGTTCTTCAACGTCGTCGAAGGCGTCTCGATCATCGAGCTCAAGGTGGACGACGTGTGGCAGGCCCCTCTTCTTGCCGAACGACTCGGGCGGGCGACGAGACTCAAGGCATCGAGTTGGCTCGAACGAAACGCGCGGCTCCAGGAGGGGCTTCGCGCACAAGCCAGTACCTCCAACATGATCAAGGCGTTTAGCCTCCTCACGATCGCCATCGGCGTGGCCAGCGCGCTCTATCTCTCAGTGTCGCGGAGACGCGCCGACATTGGCATCTTGCGAAGCTTTGGCATTGGTCGCGCCGCGATCGTTCGCACGTTTGTCCTTCAAGGGCTTCTCGTAGGAACGGTCGGTGCCCTGGTCGGGGCCAGCCTCGGTTTTGCGTTTGCCCAGGTGCTGCTCCTCGTCTCCGCTAAGGCAACGGGAGCTCCGTCAATTCCTATAGATCCCGCCCAGGGCGAGTACGTTCGCGCCATCCTACTTGCCATAGCCGCCAGCGCGGTCGCAGCGGTGCTCCCGGCGTGGTCAGCGTCCAAAATTGATCCGCTCGAGGCGATTCAGTCATGACGGCGCCGAGCACTAACGTTCTCGAAGCGACTGACATCGTGAAGACGTTCGGCGACGGTGAGAACGCGACTCGCGTGCTGCGAGGAGTCTCCGTCAAAGTCGAGAGTGGTGAGTTCATCGCGCTCATGGGACCGAGCGGGTGTGGTAAGAGCACGTTTCTCTCGATCGCAGGAACGCTGCTCACGCCAAGTTCTGGCTCACTCCGCATCGCCGGGGGCACCGTCCTCGGACTTCACGAGAAGGCGCTCTCCCTAGTGCGCAACCGGCACCTCGGATTCGTGTTTCAGTCTCACCACCTGCTTGAAGACTTCAGCGCGATAGAGAACGTCTTGATGCCCGTCTATGGATCGCATTCGCGGGTCAGCCCACAGTTCGGCGCACGCGCGCGCAGTCTGCTCGATCGGGTCGGCCTGGCGGACCGCATGTTGTTTCGAACCTCGAAGCTCTCAGGTGGTCAAAAGCAGCGGGTAGCAGTGGCTCGCGCACTCGTCATGAAGCCGGAGCTCGTTCTCGCAGACGAGCCCACGGGAAACCTGGACCGCAACAGCTCCGACGCGGTCCTGCTTCTCCTCCGTGAACTCTCCCACGATGAGGGGACGGCGTTCTTGATCAGTACACATGATGAGTCGATCGCACGCCGATGCGATCGAATTCTTGAGATGGAGGATGGTACGCTTTCCGACCCCGGAGCGCTTCAGCCAAAGGCTGACTCCAATGAGCCGCCGTGAGTTCGCGGATGGGCCGGGCGAGTTTTCCAGTCTGCTGTAGGGTCAGCACCTCGGTCAACTCGTCGAGGGTCGGTCCTCTCTGGCACCGTGTGCGATGCGCCTAGTCTCGGCGAGAACGGCGCTTGAGAAGTCCGGCAGCAGGCCGCGTTCGAGCATCCTGAGACCAGCACAGACGTTGCCGCTTCTGTGTTTGCGGGCCTGTTGCCCCGTGTTCTCTAGCCACCGAACGCGGGTGAGCGAGCAATAACGCCTCATGCGTGCGCGAGCGCCCCACTAGTCTGACCGACTAGAGCTTCAATCTGACCGGGTGGTGGCGGTGGCATCCGAAGTCGCGGCACTTCGGCGAGGCAGGTTCTAACTTGCGCGTATCGACTCCGCCGTGTGTCGATGGATCACATCGTGCATGACAACGTCACCATGACATCCACTTCGAACGAACACTCCGTCGTCGCCACATACGACTCACATACCGGTGCGCAAGGCGCCATCACGGCGCTCCAAAAGGCAGGCATCGACATGAAGCGGTTGTCGATCATCGGCAAGGGTTTCCACACCGAGGAGCATGCAATGGGTTTCTATACAACGGGTGATCGCATCAAGCATTGGGCAGGGAATGGCGCGTTCTTGGGCTCCTTGTGGGGCATGCTGTTCGGCACCGCATTCTTCTTCCTGCCCGCCATCGGACCTGTCGTCGTCATGGGGCCGATGGTCGCATGGATTGTCGGCGTTCTCGAAGGCGCTGCGGTGGGAGGCTCGGTCGGCGTCTTCGCGGGCGCGTTGACTAGCATTGGGATCCCCAAGGACAGCATCGTCAAGTACGAGCTCGAGGTGAAGGCCGGCAAGTTTCTCGTGCTAGCGCGAGGAACGGCCGACATGGTCGAGCAGGCGCGTGGCGTCCTCGGCTCGACCGGAGCATCACGCCTTATCGCGCACGCGGCGTGACCTGTCCTCGCAAAGCCGTGGGTTTCTATACGCCTCCGCATCCAGGGCTTAGGGGAGCGCATGCACCTTGTTGCAGGGGCTGGGCATCTCCGGACTACTTGTCGTCCGCGAAGGCAGGTAGGCGCGGAGGGGCAAGGCCTGCAACTGAGCTTTGCTACTCCGGAAGTGGCTCCGTGCTGCTTGCCCACACGATCAGCGCAACCGAGGCTGCGGCCGCGATGGATGCACCCACCGCCAGCGCGACGAAGGGGCTCCACGTTTGCCAGAGCCAGCCGGTGAGCACGCCCGCCGGCACAGCGCTGATGCCGACGATGAAGCTGTAGAACCCATACGCACGCCCTCGGACGGCATCCGGCGCGAGGTCCCTCACGAGCGCCTTCTCGGCGGGCTCGGTGAGCCCGTAGTAAATGCCGTAAACGATGAACAGTGCCCACGCATGCCAGGCGTCGGTGGCTACACCGAACGCGAGGTAGGTCGCTGCGTAGACCATCCATCCGGAAACGATCAACTTGGGCCGCGCAATCCGATCCGACCAGCCACCCCCGAGATACGAGCTGACCAGCTTCGCGACGTGGAAGACCGTCCAGAGCAGCGGAAGCGACACCAGCGGAACGCCGAGGTCCTTTGCACGGAGGAGCAGGAACGCGTCGGACGAGTTCCCGAGCGAGAACAGGAGGAGGATCGCGAGGTAGTTTCGAAGCGACCCCGGAAGGCGATGTGAAGCCGCGCTGGCCTTCTCGTCACGCACGGCGGCGCGCGGCTCTTTGACCGTCGCGACGGCGATGACCGACAACACGCCGGGAATGAGCGCGATCCAGAACACGCTGCGGAGCGGCACGCCGAGACCGAGTAGCGCGGTGGCAATCAGCGGGCCCACCACAGCGCCCGCGTGATCCATCGCGCGATGAAAGCCGAAGGCGCGGCCGGATTCTTCCTTCGACACCGAGGCGGCAATGAGCACGTCTCGGGGAGCGGAACGCAGTCCCTTGCCGACGCGGTCGGTCAGGCGAACGGCGAGCACGTGCCACGGCGCAGTGGCGAGCGCGACGAGCGGGCGCGCCAGCGCAGCCACCCCGTAGCCAAAGAGCACGAGCGGCTTCTTGCGCCCGGTGGAGTCCGCCACGTAACCGGACGCTAGCTTGAGCAAGCTCGACGTCGCGTCGGCCAAGCCCTCGACGAGCCCGAGGAAGGTCGTGCTAGCACCTAGCGACGCGACGAAGACGGGCAGCAGCGGGAAGATCATCTCCGAACCGACGTCGGCGAAGAAACTGGTCACGCCGAGCGCGATGACCGCGGCCGGTAAGCGCCGGCGGCTCGTATGTTTCCCATCGCTCATGCCAGGCTCGCCCTTCCCTGGTCGCTCAGTAGTCTATCGGGCGGTGAGTGTGTCGAAGATCGGCGCTTGGGCAAGGTGCTGGACGCGATGATGGTCACGTTGCGGCTCTGATGGCACCATGAATCTCGGAGGGCCCTATTCAGCTTGCGCTGGCTCGCTTGTGGCTCGAAATCACGCGCTCCTGAACGCTCTTCGGCATGCGCTCCACCACGTAGCGCACGGCCTCGCGGGACATCACCCGGAGGTGCTTTTCGGTGAAAGCCAGCACTCGAACGCGGTCCGCGGCCGCGAGCTCGCGCAGCAATCACCCGACGCCGGTCTGCGCGAACCGCTCCTCGGAGCGAATAGTCACGGCGCACGTGTCGAGCATCAGCGTGGTGAAGCCTTCGAAGTTTGTCTCTCCCCGCTTCGCGAGATTCACGAACGCAACGTTGGCGGCGCGGCGCTGCCACAACGTCCGCGCAGTGCGCCACGAAGCGATCTCGTCGGCGATCGTCCGCGATGGAAGGTCGCGCGCAACGAGCTTGCCGAGGACCTTCACGCAGAACCAGTCGCAGGTGTTCCAGTCGGCGATCAGCTTTGCATCGAATAGCGCTCCCAGCGCATCCACGTCTTGCAGCGTGAGCTCATCGAGCAGGACCTCCTGGAGAACCAGGGTGCCCGCGAGCTTGTCTTCGCAGAATGTCCCCTCGAAGAGCCGGAGGGTGAGCGCCTTCTGGGCAGGGACCGTGAGGGTTGACGGTCCGTCCGCATGCCACCACGCGTGAACGGCCTTGCGAATAGAGGCCATCGGAACGCCGCGGAACGGCACTACGCCCTTCAAGTAGCGTTCCCAAAAGGCGCGGCTCTTCTCGGTCGCGAGTGCGTCGAGCCTCGTGGTCAGTGCTTCGAGCAGCCGAGCGTCAGTTCGACTCGAGCTTGAGCGCATGTCGGACAGCCTCGTCTTTCAAGAGCGTCGTGAGCTGCGTCGCGACGTCCGGCCCATCGAGCATTGGGTGGCCCTGGAAGAGCCAAGGCGCGCGCTCTTCGTAGATGACGTCGAGCGCGCGTGCGCGCTGGGGAACGTCCTCGCGCACCCGCTGCACGTGGGCGGCCGTGAATTTCAAGCTGCGCGGGTCAACCCAGCCGGCAGCGATGAAGCCTTGGGTCTTCTTCTCGCAGCGACACGGGTTCGATGGGTTCATAAGGCCACACTGTTCTTGCATGAACGTCGACAAGTCGGCGCGCGCACGCTCGAGGCGCTTGCGGAACGCAGGCGGCGTGATGGCGAGGATTTCCGCGGCGAGCGGGGAAGGGCACTCGAAGATCTCGCCGAGCACGAAGGCGAGGCGCTGTTCGCGATCGAGGCAGAGCAACATCCCGAGCATGCATCCGAGCTTGGCTTCCTCAACGAGCAGCGCACGTTCTGCCGAAGGAAGGCCACCGAGGTCCTCGAGGGGGATCTTGTCCAGCTCTTGGCCATAGCTTTCGAAGCTCGTCACGACGCCCTCAAGACGACCGCGCTTGGCGTCGAGGAAGCAGTTCATCACGATGCGGTAGGCCCAGGTGCGAAAGCTCGAGCGGCCCCCGAACTGCCCGATGCGGGTGATCACCCGGAGCAGCGCTTCCTGGGCCACGTCGGCGGCGTCGGCGGGGCTCAGCATCATCCGGACCGCGATGGCGTACACCCAGCGCTGGTGCTTTCGGACGAGCGTATCGAGCGCCGCCCGGTCGCCCGCCGCGGCGGCTAGCGCGAGGCGCACGTCACCGCGATCGGCGTCTTCTGCGGCGCGAAAGGGGTTGTCGGTCGGTTCGGTCATCAGCGTTGCTCCGTCATGCCATGCCTAGCCGAGAACCGAGAAGAGCTCGAACAGCTTTATCTCGCCGATGCCCGAGAAGAAGGCAGCAAGCTCGCCGTGCTCCTCGAGAGCGGCGCCTGCGCGCTGGTGGGCCTCCGAGTCTTCCCAGCCGATCAGGTCCGCGAACTGGGCGCGGTCCTCGACCTGATGGGCAGGCGCGCCGCCTCGGTGACCCCCAAGGGCTCGAAGCACGTCGTGCACCCGAGCGTGAACGTCGAAGTGAACGGCAACATCGCGCACGGCATAGGCGGCTATCTCGACCAACGGTGCCCGGCGAAGCTCGACGAGCAGCGCCGCGATGTCCACGCCCAACCGATAGTGCGCGTACAACTTCAGCTCAGCGATGCGGCTCATGAGCGCGGCGAAGCGCGGGTCCTCGCGAACCGTGTCCGCGGCCTGCTGCGCGGCCTTGAGCGAGTCCCAAGCCACGAGATCTGCGAATAGCCCCGCGCTCATGCCACGAAGACGGAGCCCCGCGCGGTGCCCAGGCAGGGTGGCGAGCCCGTCATGGATCTGATGCTGGATCTCGGGGAAGGAGTCGGGTGCGCGAACGGTGAAGACGGCGAGCTCGAGAACGGGCGTGGGCTGGGGCGACATCGGGGTGGTCCTTTCGATCGAGCGCCAGGCAGGTCATCATGACCAGGACTGCTCGCTCGGACCTTGGACGCGGGCGCCGGAGCGGGTGTGACTGCGGCCTGGCGAATTTCTCACTGAACTAAGGCGTGCACGGTTCGTCGCTCCTCCCGAGCCGTCGCCCCGATGATCGCTCCTTGGCGGCTTCTGTCTGAGGCCTTATGTCGTGAGAGTGATGCGCGTAACACGTTGAAATGATTTAATGTTACCTGTTAATCGGCGGATCGATCCATCGCCGGGCGCGTCTCGCAAGCGGACGGGCCTAGGCGTAGCTAGTAACGCGTTCTTGACGAAGGCTCAGCACTAGTAAAGGACTCGTTCCTAGCGAGCCGCCCTAGCGGGGCCAGACGACGCCGTAGTGGTTCGGCTCGTCGAGCATGCGCTTTCATGCTGGCTACGCTTGCGACAGGGGTGAGCCGCGGAGCGCCGATCACGGCCGGCGTGCTCGCGAAGGTCGTTTCTTCTGCGGCTTGGGACCGCGCGGCGCTTGCCACGCCTGCCCGTACTTCGACGGCAGCTGCCGCGTGAGCATCGGCTCGTCGCGCGCCCACGCGACCGCCGCGTTGACGAACGCGCGCACGGCTGGTGGGAGGAGCTCTCGCTCCGCGTAGAACAGGGCCACGCGCACCTCGGCGCCGATTCGCTCCGGCAGCACCGCGACGAGGCTACCGCTCTCGAGATCGCCGTACACCAGCAAGAGAGGCAAGAGCGCGACACCCCGCCCGGCGAGGGCGGCCGCGCGAAGTAGCTCGACGTCGTTCGTCATCAGCGTGGGCTCGACGTGGACGGCGCCCCCGCGTACCAGCGGCCACTCCGTCGCCGGGTGCTCGCCGCGCGCGAACCCCGAGAGGCACGTGTGCTTCGAGAGGTCCGCTGTCTTGGTGGGCGCGCCGACTCGCTGCAGGTAGGCCGGCGACGCCACGGCGATCGCTCGGGAACGAACCAGGTTTCGCGCGATGACGCCTGGCGGCAGGTCGGCCGAAGCCCGGATCGCCACGTCGAATCCCTCGGCCAACAGATCGACGTGGCGCGTCGTCGCGTGGATCTCGAGACGCACCGCCGGGTGCTGGGCAAGGAAGCTCGAGACCAGCCTTCCGACGCTGGCGGCCGCCAGCACGGGGACCGACACGCGCACGAGCCCCCGCACGACGTCGTCGCTCTTCTGCACCGACGCCACCGCGTCTCGCACGGCGGCCAGCACGACGCGGGCCCGCGCGTAGAGCACCTCGCCCGCATCCGTGAGCGCCATCGTGCGCGTCGTGCGCCGGATCAGCCGCACCCCCAGCTTCTCTTCGAGGCGCGCCAACCTGCGGCTCACCGTCGGTCGTGGCACCCCCAGCGTGCGCGCCGCCTTCGAGATCGAACCGGCCTCGGCCGTGGTGGCGAACGTCAACAACTCGGAGGTCTCGGGGGAATCGTCCATCTGCATCGTTTTATAGCAGAAGACGTGCAGTTGTGCGCCTTGCGCACGCTCCTTCCGAGGACGAAGTTACTGCCATGGCGCGACGAGGCAGTCGCCGGGCGCCGCCCAACCTCCACCAAGGACTCATCATCATGACGACCCAAGCAGTATCCACAGCGCGCAGCGGACTCTCGAAGACCACCATAGCCGCGTATGGCATGACGGGCCTCGTCGCCTTCGCCATGTTCGCGAGCGCGATGGCCAAGTTCGCCGGCGTCCCCCAGATTGTCGACAACCTCGAGAGGTCTCACCTCGGCAGCTTCGTCAATGCGATCGCCGTGATCGAGGTCATGTGCGCGACCCTCTTCGTGATCCCCAAGACCTCTTCGCTCGGCACGCTGCTGGTCACCGGCTACTTCGGCGGCGCCGTGGTGGCGCACCTGGCGGCGAACGACGTCTCCGGGGTTGTGCCCGCGCTGGTCCTCGGCGCGCTCGCGTGGGGCGCGAACTATCTTCGCAATCGCCAGATGTTCGGGTCGCTGTGATTGGAACTATTTTCCTGGGGCTCTTCCTGTGCGGACTCGGCGTTTACTGCGCACTCGCGCCCGTGGAGAAATACGCCGAGTTCTATGGCATTGCTGGTGACGGATCGGCGATTCGAGGTTGGATGCTCGCCAAAGGGCTGCGGGACTTCACGCTGGGTACGATGACATTCGTTCTGTTGGCGGCCGATCCCGGTGCCCTGAAATACTTCGTACCGTTGATCCCAATGATTACCATTGGCGATGCCGTGATCACCTCGCGCTTCAGCAAGGCTGGCGCGAAATCTGCGATACCGCATCTTGGCGGAACATTCGTGATCAGCCTATTGGCGGTGTGGGTACTGTACACGCCCTTGTGAGCGATATTCTGTGCAACAGGCATCACCAAAGGAGCAGACCGTGACGACCCAAGAAACTGCGATGAATGGCTTCCCCGACCCCAGCCTGACGATTCAGCCGGTGCCTGTGGAGGCGCTCGATCTTAGCGGCCGACGCATTGTCGTCTTCGGGGGAACAGATGGTCTCGGGCGGGCCATCGCCAGGCTGGCGGCCTCACGCGGTGCCGAAGTCACGGTGGTCGGCCGCACCTTCCGGGACGAAGGCGTGAAGGGCCTGCAGTTCGAGAAGGCCGACCTCTCGTCCATGAAAGAAGCCCAGCGCGTCGGGCGTGAGCTGGCCGTCGAGTTGACCGACGTGCTGTTGCTGACGACAGGCATTATCGCCGCGAGGCAACGCGAGGTGACGTCCGAGGGGCTCGAGCGCGATATGGCCGTCAGCTACCTGAGTCGGCTCGCCTTGCTGCAGGGGATGGCGCACCGACTTGGCACCGACCGCGCGGCGGCGGCACCAGTTCCGCGCGTATTCGTGATGGGCTTCCCCGGCACAGGCAGGCTGGGCAACCTCGAAGACCTCACCGGCGAGCGCACCTACGACTGGTCGGCAGTTCACATGAACACCGTGGCCGGGAACGAAGCCCTGGTGCTCGACGGCGCACGGCGGTCAAGCGCCGTGCACTACTTCGGCCTCAACCCCAACCTCATCAAGACGAACATTCGCGGGCCAGTGCTCGGCGGCGGCATCATGCACCGCGTGGTCGAGTTTTTCATCGGCCTGTTCACGCAGTCGGCAGAGGACTATGCCAAACGCATCGTGCCCTTGTTGTTCGCCAAGGAGCTCGACGCTCGCAACGGCGTCATGTTCGGCCACAAAGCGAATCCGATTCTGCCGAGCAAAGGCATGACTGATGCTTACGTCGGGCAGCTCATCGACGCGTCGCAGCGGCTGGTCGAGAACGCGCTGCTGCGGTGATGACCTGAGCCCGGAATGCTTCACCTCATTGATCTCGGTGACAACTTTTCAACGGCTTCAGACCGCCGTCGAGGCCGGCGCGAGGCGCATCCTCATCCCGAGCGAGAACAAGCGTGACTTTCGCCGACGTGCCGGACGCGATCCTCACCGCGTCTCGGTGGCAGTTCTACGACTCGCCCACGAAGGCAGCGATCCTGGCGAGTGGAGCAGCTCTGCAGGGTGCGCTCGGATGCCTTCTTGTCGATGGACTCCCGCGCGACATCCTACTCCTGAGGCGAGGGGGGCGCGTCGGGTCTAGTGGGAAGGGCAGGCTGCTGACTGGCGGCGTCAACTGGAGTGCGGCGAGGTTGGGAGCCGCGCGGAGTTGGCTCGTCGCGAGGGGGTGTCGCGCGCTTGGGTGACGAAGGTGCTTGGGAAGGGGTAGCCTGCCGGTCGCGCGAAGGAGGAGCAGTGGGTTCAGGACGGGAGATAGAAGCCTTCACTCGCGCATCGTTTGAAGGCGATCTGTCCCGACGTTGGCGGCCTTGCCGAGGAGCGAGACCGAACAGGGGTTGCCAACGGGCCCTCAGTACCGTATCTTTCATACGGTAGAAAACCTACGGTGTCCGAGCCATGACCGTCGCCACACATCCCGAGCTTCGAGCGGGCCAGACGTACCGCACGCGAGACCTCGCCCGCTGGGGGAGGAACCCGGCGCGGCTCGCGCGGCGGCTCGTGCGTGAGGGGCGGCTGCGAGAGGTGACGCACGGCCTCTACTACACGCCGGTACCTTCCAAGTTCGGGCCCGCGCCGGTCGCCGACGAGGTGCTCCTGCGAGCCTTCCTCGCTGGCGAGCCCTTTCTTGTCTCGGGGCCGCCACACTGGAATGCGCTTGGGCTCGGAGCCACGGCGATGTTCGCCTCGACGCTCGTGTACAACACGCTGCGCACGGGCGACTTCACGCTCGCGGGGCGGACCTTCGTGCTGCGCCGGGTCTACTTCCCGGAGACGCCTGCGCCAGAGTGGTTCGTGGTGGACCTGCTCAAGCACCACGACATGGCGGGAGTCGCGCTCAGCGAGCTGCGCGCGAACCTCGTGGCCACGCTCCGGCTCGGACGCTGGGATGTCGAGCGGCTGCGCGAGATGGCGGCCACCTACGGCACGAAGACGATCGCCGCGCTCACCGAGAAGTGCATCGCGGAGGCGCACGGCACGTGAGCTTCGTCCACGATGATCCTGACTTCGTGCAGGTGCTGCGGCTAGTCTCCGACGAGACGCGCATCGACCCTTCGTTGGTCGAGAAGGACTACTGGGTCACGCACTGCATGTGGGCCCTACACGAGACGGGGCTCGAACTCTGGTTCAAGGGTGGCACCAGCCTCTCGAAGGGCTACGGCGTCATCCAGCGCTTCTCCGAAGATCTCGACTTGATGGTCCAGCACGGGACCGTCACGGGCCTGCCCTCCGTCGCCAACTGGACCAGCGTGAACAAGGGACCGATCGCGGCGCGGCTTCTACGAGGCGCTCCCCGGCGCGTTCGCCATCCCCTCTGTGAAGGTCGAGATCGATGAGAAGGCCCAGGACAAGTACGCGCGCGGTATCAACCTAGTGGGTCGCTACCCGGGCGTGCTTCTCGACCAGCTCTCAGAGGCGATGAGCCCCTTCGTGTTCTTCGAGATCGGCCGCGCGCGCGTGGTTCCCTTCGTCGAGAAGCCCCTCACCTCGTTCGTCCACGACTGGCTGGAGGGGCGCGAGCAACTCGGCAACTACACCGACAACCGGCCGCGCGCCGTGCGCTGCGTGCATCCGCTGGTGACGCTCATCGAGAAGCTCGACGCGCTCTCGCGACGGTACGCCCGGGAGGAGTTCGAGCCCGACGGCTTCGCGCGCCACTACGAGGACGCCACGCACATCATCCGCTCGCTCGCGAGCCTGCCCGCTGCCTCGCAGTCGCCGCGCGCGCTCGCCGACGAGATGCTCGGCGAGAAGGCTCTTGCGGCGATCCCGATCCCCGACGAGCCCGCGCTCATCCTGGACGACACTGCTCGTCGCGCGGCGGTCGAGCAGGCGCTCGCGCGCATCCAGGGGATGTTCTGGGGGCCGCGCATCCTGGTCGACGAAGCCTGCGCGACGATCAGCGAGTGGGTTCGAACGAACCTCGGCTCGTGAACTCGCGGGAAGGCTGTTGTCTGTTAACCTCGGCATTCGCGTCTCCAAGCGCACGATTCAGCGCCACCTTCGAGCGCCGCGCCAGCCTGGCGATGGCCAGTCCTGGTGCACCTTACAGTAAGTTCGGCGCCGACTTCGATCGCGCAGCTCGCGGTGCCGGCACTCGCGTCCTCAGGCGTCCGGTGCGCTCGCCGCTGGTCAACGCCACCTGCGAGCGGTTCCTCGGTTCGGTGCGACGCGAGTGTTTCGACCACATCATCATCGTCGGAACTCGTCACCGCGAGACCACCCTTGGTGGCCACGAAGCGCCTGCCACAAGCGCCATTCACCCTGGGTCGGTATCCGCGCCGCAGTGGAGCCGTGCCGCTAACGAGCACCGAGCAAGCGCCGTTCACCCGCCGCGAATCCTCGCCCAGCGGAGTCAGCGTCGTAGACGCGAGCGTCTGGCTGAGCGCTAACTGAGCGCAAAAAAAAACCTGCCGAAGGGCAGGTATCTTATGGCTCCCCAAGTGCGTCACAGCTGAGAACTTCGTCGAGCGGGTCGTGATATTGCTGGCAGAGGCGCGAGAGCGCCGAAATAGGCGAGAAGCGGCGAAGTCGCGGGAAGTGCGCCGGGTCGGCCGGGAAGGGCAAGCTGCTGACTGGCGGCGTCAACTGGAGTGCGGCGAGGTTGGGAGCCGCGCGGAGTTGGCTCGTCGCGAGGGGGTGTCGCGCGCTTGGGTGACGAAGGTGCTGGGTCGATGCTGAACGGCCTACGCGAGGCAGCTAGCGCAACGTGCCGCAGCACTACCTAGCGTGCGGCTCTCGAAACACTTGTGAATTGGGGGTGAGGGCGGAGCCGTGGATGTGGTACCGCTCCAGTAAGGGATATTGGCCCACACGCTTGCTCGCCCAGCATCCGCTTCCTTAGTCTGGAAAACAGTTGGAATTCATCGGCAACTACAACCCGGACTGGGGCCGGATCGACTCGCCGCTGCTTGTCTACGTGGAGCCGGACGCCGATGAGTCGTCGTTCCCGCCGGACATCAAGAAGCACGTCTGGGAAAGCGTGAAGACGGCCTTCGCCGAGACGGAGGTCATCATCATTGAGAACAGCCATCAGCTCGCTGGCGACGGCACGCTCAGCGATGTGAACGTCGTGCTCTTCACGGGGACCTACCAAGGGCGGCGCGGCTTCATCCCGCAGGCGGCAGGCGTCGCATGACCCGCAAGAAGAAGCCGACCGCGTCCCTCCTTCGCTCCTCGGCGGCCGAATACCTGACCTTCGTGGCGGCCAGCGGCACGGGCGGCGTCGAGGCGGTCTACGCCGACGAGAACGTGTGGCTCAGCCAGAAGATGATGTCGCAGCTCTACGACGTGGAGGTCCCGACCATCAACTACCACCTGAAGCAGGTGTTCGAGGACAGCGAGCTAGAGGAGGACTCAGTTATTCGAAATTTTCGAATAACTGCCGCCGACGGCAAGACGTACGACACCAAGCACTACAACCTCTCGGCCATCATCGCCGTCGGCTACAAGGTCAACTCCGAGCGCGCGGTGCAGTTCCGCAAGTGGGCCACGCGCGTCGTCGAGGAGTTCACCATCAAGGGCTTCGCGATGGACGACGAGCGCCTCAAGCGCGGCGGTTCCGTCCTGAGCGACCGGTACTTCGAAGAGCAGCTCCAGCGCGTCCGCGAGATCCGGCTGTCGGAGCGCAAGTTCTACCAGAAGGTCACCGACATCTACGCCACATCGGTCGACTACGACGTGACGGCGCAGGCCACCAAGCGCTTCTTCGCCAGCGTGCAGAACAAGCTGCACTGGGCCATCCACGGGCAGACCGCCGCCGAGGTCATCGTCGATCGCGCTGACGCGACCG
>JBDKJZ010000077.1:0-14222 GCA_039796375.1 Pseudomonadota bacterium | reverse complement strand
TTCAACCGGTGTACGATTCCGTGCACCAGCCCTGCCGTTTGCCAAGCAGTTCATACCTGCCAGTTCCCGTCCGTCCCTTACTGCCACTAGCACCCGTCGCACCCGCTGGACGCAGGCACGACACCCCCGAGTTCTCCCTCCACACAGCAACCCACGCACGCTCGGCCCCTTGACCCGCTGTCTCACTGCGGATTCATCGGGCTGACTCGCGACGGGCTCACCTGCGAAGCCTTTGTGATGGATCCGCTGCACGATGCCGCTTAGGCTGCCACAGTGCTTCGCTTGCTTTCGTTTGGTCTCCTGAAGAGCCGACTCCCAGTCGCTGCCAGCTGCGTGATCGCGCTCGCAAGCTGCGCTCAAATCGACGACTTCTCCAAGTTCCAGCCCGACGCTTCGACGCCCAACACTGAAGGCGGCGCAGCTGGTGGCAACGCGGGCGACAGTCGGCTACTGCCAGTAGCGCACCCGCTGGACCGTTAGCTCAACTAGCTGCGCCCGCTACGCCAAGCCCAAACGAACCTAAGACCGCCCTTGACCCCGAGCGCGCTCGGCATTGACTCGATTCGGTTCCACAAAAGGCAGCCAGCTGCTCCGACCAAACCTTCGGCTTCCCCTGAAGCAGCCAGCTGCTCCGACCAAACCTTCGGCTTCCCCTGAAGCAGCCAGCTGCTCCGACCAAACCTTGGGCTTCCCCTGAAGCAGCCAGCTGCTCCGACCAAACCTTCGGCTTCCCCTGAAGCAGCCAGCTGCTCCGACCAAACCTTGGGGTTCCCCGGAAGCAGCCAGCTGCCTTGGGCTAAACCTTTTCGTTTGGGGGGAAGCAGCCAGCTGCCTTGGGGTAAACCTTTTCGTTTGGGGGGAAGCAGCCAGCTGCCTTGGGGTAAACCTTTTCGTTTAGGGGGAAGCAGCCAGCTGCCTTGGGGTAAACCTTTTCGTCTAGGGGGAAGCAGCCAGCTGCCCCGGGGTAAACCTTTGAACCTTTGGGTTTAGGGGAGGCAGCCAGCTGCCTTTTCCAGTGCGACTGCGCTAGGTCTGCCCCGACTCTCTCTTCACTCGCGTCAAGGGAAGAGCAGCTACGCCACAGGCGACCCCGAGCGCTGCGCGGACAGAAGCTGCGCTTCAGAGTATGGAGAGAAGCACAATCAACATAATACCGGAGCCAACGCCGTAGATCGCGAGAAGGGTCTTGCCGCTCTGAAATTGGGTCACCCGGACCTCCGTGATGTCTGCCAGCCGGAATGCAGTGCTTCGTCGGTTGCCTCCCGCGATCGTTAGCGACTCGCCTTCGAGTGACGCCCTGACTGGATGATCGAACACGAGCTTCTCGCCGCGCCTAAGGGTGAGCTCGACGTCGAATTCGCCCGCTACTTCGGTGAGAGTACCATCTGGTTTCTCGACCTGAGCGACTCGGACCGCCAAGACTTGCCCGCCGCTAGACGCCACGGGGGTCGCGAATGCGTGGTTGAGCTTCGGGAGCTCGGTAGGTTTGATTTGCTGTGACGAATAGCAGCCCGGTATTGCGAGCAAGATCATCGCCAAAGCCAGAACCCGGTACGTCATCGGCGCGTCAGTACCTGGGCCTCGATGATTCGTCAAGGCGCCCAGGGCCAACGCGACCTCTTGGAAACAATTTCAGAGCCGCTTGCGAAACGAACCGACGCGTAGACTCCGCCGACGCGCCAATATGCTCGTGTGATTTTCGTGAGGTGCGCTGTGGGTGCGCCCGCTCGGTGCGAATCCTGGTATGGATCCGTTATGAATTCGCCCGAGACGCTCACTTCTGAGGTGGCGCAAGCACCGAAGCTCACTGTTCTGAAGGCCTTGAGAGCACTTTGGAAAGCTGCCTTGATCACCCTGGCGGTGGTGGCTGTGCTGGTGGCTTCGGCTTATGGTGTGGGTCGCCTGGAGACCGCTAGCCAAGTCGAAGAGGCGCAGCTATTAGCCGCCTCCGCCCAACAACACGCGGGCAACGCTGAGGCCAGGGCACTACGCCTAGAGGCCCGGCGCCAGCTGCATCTAGCGTTGCTTCGGTTGGAGGAGCGCAACTTTGGGTCGGCTCAACAAACGCTGACCACATCGGTCCGCTTGCTGCGCGCGGGACAACCGAATGAACAGCTGAAAGCGCTCGCTGATGCCATGGGCCAATACCGAGTCCCCGTTGGCGAGGACGTTTCGGGGCAGCTCGCGACGCTGATCAAGTGGGTCCAAGAATTCGATTCGGCTGAGCCGATGGTTTCCGAGGCGAAACCCGCTGTCCCTTAAGCAAACTGGGTAGGTGATTCAAAAGCGTTGGCGGCAGGTGGACCTGCATCCCCCCCCCCCAATCAAACCCCACTGGAGTTGGGCGTAGGCATCGGATCGGTAAGATAGTAGCGATTGCTACGGTCTTGGCTGCTCGAAGATCTGCCCAACGGGAATGACCCCTGCGCCTGGCGCCTTGATTTCCGGAGAAGTGAGGAGCGAGTTCTACAACGTGAACCACTGAAGTGCGCTGCAGCGCCGCCCCGAACCGTACGCCCGCCTTGGCCCAAGGCCGCAGGCGGGCTTTCTAGAGGCTTTTAGCTACTCGGCCGCGGCTTTGAGCGTGCGAATTAGGAAGGGGCGAATCGCCGTGGCGGAGACGATGTCTTCGAGCGAGCCGACCTGCTTCGCGCGTTCGACGCTGTGGATGGTGTCGAACTCAGCGGCCAGCTCGGCTTGTTTCTCGAGGCGCACATCTTCGAGCAGCTTCTCAACGTCAGCGCGCACTTCCGGCGTGACGCGGCGTGAGAGGTGTTTGCGCGCTTCGATGACTCGTGGATCTTTGGCGACGCGGTCCTGAACTTCTCGGGGGAAAACCACCGCCGCGGCGGGGCCGCCTCCGATCACCGAAGCGTACGAGCCCTCAACGGCGAAGGCGCGCAAGCCGGGGTTCAGCTCGCGCGAGAACACGACGTAAGCGCCGCCATGGTAACGCGAGACCACCAAGAACACGAGCGGTCCGACGAAGTTCACCACCGCGCGAGCGATTTCAGCACCGTACTCAAGCTGCAGCTTGCGCATTGACTCAGGTGAGCCGTCGAAGCCGGAGAGGTTCGCCAACATCACCACGGGACGGTTGCCGCTCGCCGCGTTGAGCGCGCGGGCAATCTTCTTCGAAGACACGGGGAACAGCGTTCCGCCGTTCCAGTCCGGGGGACCGTCAAGCGGACGATAACCCCAACGCGCGACGTTCTGGCTCTCGATGCCGATCAGGCTGATGGGGAGACCACCGAGGTGTGTGTCCCAGATGATCGCGGTCTCGCCGCTCACTTGCGCTTGCCAGCGCTCTAGATAGTCACTGTCGGTGTCCGCGACCGCGCGCAGCAAGGCCCGCATTGCGAACGGGCGTTTGCGTCCAGGGTTCGTGCGTTGATCGAAGATTTCACCCACCGTCTTAAAATCAGCGCTCGCTTCGTAGGGTGAACCCCCGACGTCGCGGTCATCGCTGTCTTCTGTCGGCGCGGGGCGAGGGCCTTTTTCACCTGGCACCACGTAGCTGTACTCGTAGTGCTGGTAGAGGATGCGGTAGGCCGAGCCGAGATCTTCCGCGTAGTATTGGGCCTGGCCGTTCGGCCCCATCACGCGCTCGTAGCCGCCGATGGCGACTTCATCTTCGGCAGAGACCGAGCCGCTTGCCGCGAGGGCAGCGCGACCGGTGAGGACCATTGACGCGCGAGGCGTCATGACCAGGATGCCACGCGTGTGGCCCAGCATCGTCGCCAGCGAGTCCCAGTAGCTTTGTGCGCCGACATTGATGCCACAGACGATGATGTGGATCACCCCGCCGGCTTGGGTGAACGTCACGATCCTGCGCACCACGCGAGCCGTCGCGTCCAGGTTCTCCGTCCCGCTGTCCATAGCGATACGCGCGCCGCTTGAGACAGGTAACCACTCGAGCGGGACTCCCAGCTTGTCGGCCAGGTCTATCGCGGCCACCACGCGGTCACACTCGCCGTCCGCGAGGGCTCCCATGCCACGGGTCGGGTCGCTGAGCACCAGTACCCGCTTCATTCCTTCAGGCACCTTGCGGGTGCGGGTGCAGATCACGCCAAAGACCACGGCGCTCTTGTTCTTGCCGGGTTCACGCCCAGCGACGCTGAGAGCGGTGGGCGACGATTGCGCAGGATCGAGATCGTACTCTTCGAAGTTGCCGTAGGGGATCGCGCGCGGGTCGGGCTGAGTGGGCGTGATCTCTTCGTCGCCAGGCGCGAGCATCCGTAGGATTTCGTAGGGATAGATCAAGCCGCGACGCCGGGCAGCCACGACCGAGCGCTGGTAGGCGGCGACAGGCTCAAGCGGGTCCGAGTGGGGCGCCCGCCAAGCGACCTCCATATGGCTACCCGTCGGATCGCTGACCACCAACTCCTGCTCTTCGGCTTCGGTCGCGAACTCGTCCGCGAGCACCTTCAGACGCACGCTGACTCGCTCAAGGCCCAAGTGGCGCGTCGCCGGATAGAGCTGCTGCGCCAGTAGCTCAGCTAGGCCCGCAGACAGCACCACCGGGTGTTGCACAAACAGGACGATGCGATTCCACTGCAGGCGCCGGCGTGGATCGCGCATCCCCAAGACGAGACGCAGGGTGCGGGCCGCTTCGTAGAACGCGCGCTGGAAGAACGGGACGTATAGGCTTGCGGCAGTGCCGGCCTGTGGGGGCCGACCGCGGACCTCCGCCAGGACGAAGACTCGCTCATCGTCCGGTACCGAACGGCACTTGCCGTAGAAACAAACCACACCGGTCGAGACATCGAGGCGCTCGAGTTCGAAGCTTTCATAGCGCTGAAAGTCGATACGAGCGGCGGTCTCGGGATGGATCCCGTGAAGCTGCGCTCGCTCGCCACCGGCGAGGAAGGTCTCGTGCCAAGGTTCAGCCCCGCTCGGGACAAACGACAAGGTCAGGCGCTGGGCGGGGACATTCTTTCCAAGCTTTTGAGCGGCCAGAGCCACGGCCTCAGGGATCGCGTCCGCGGACTCCAGTGGCAGCAGGACCTCTATCGCCGAAACGTCCGGTGATGGTTGGGCGAGCAGCTGGTCAAGCCGAGCCGCTAGCTCCCCCTCTCTCGCGACCACGGCGAGGACTCGACGCTTGCCAAACACAAGCGCCTCGATGCCGCGCTCGTCCGCCGACACTTCCGACGGGACCAGTGGCGCGTAGAGTCGCCTTACGCTGGCGGTGCGGGCGATCGCTTGCCGGCGTGGAGCGGACTCGCCCAGCCAAGCCAGCACGCGGGCGAACCTGCCCGGCGGAGCCAATGCCAAATCGTTGAGGTCGGGCGCCGAAGCGAGGGACCCGTGGTCTTGCGATAGCCAGTCCTCAACCTGCCGCGTGGTGCGCTCGGACACCGCGTTCAGCTGAGGACGCTCGAAGATCAGATAGACCGCCTCGATCGCTAAGTCTGCGAGGGAGTTGGGGAGCTGGCCGCGCATCGACGCGAGCTGGGTGAGCGTCTGACGCAGCTCATCATCCTGTTCGAGCCCGAGCCCCCGTGAGCTCAGATCGATCAAACGGCCCAACATGGCCCCGACTAGTCTGATCCTGCGCTCCGGCTGAAGTTGGGTCGCGAACAAGCGGATCACCGCGCGCTCGAGGGCGCCGCCGTACTCGAGGCCGCGGGTTTCATCGTAGTGGGCCAAAGCCTTCTTGAGGGCATCGACGAACCCCTCAGGCAGACCGCTGCCCTTGACCTGCATGCGGCGTAGGTAGAGGCGCAACAGCGCGTCGTTGGAGAGCTGCTCGAGCTCACCTTGCCCTAGGCGGCGGCGAGTCGAGCGCAAGAACAGGCGCTCAACGTCCACGAACTCGGACAGCTGCCGTTTAACGTCCACCAGCTGCTCGCAAAAGCTCAGCGGCAAATCCTCAGGCACCGGCGCGCTCAAGAACTCGATCAATTTGTCGACGCGCGCCGGGAAAGCGTCATAGCCGAGCAAGATCCGACGGATCTCCTCGGTCACGGTAGACATCGCCGAACTTCTCGCGGATTCGCTCCGCACCGCAGCCGCTAACAAATCGGGCGCACCCAGCTGTCCGTCGTTCTGCTGAAACAAAAGCGCCAAGGGATCCGTGACGAGCGGCAGCTCGACTCGGACTTGTCCCGCGCCCGTTTGGCCATCGTCGGTCTTAGGGTCGATGACGAGGATCACGTCGCCCGCGGCGAGCTGCTGGCCCTTACGGACGCGCACCTCAGTGACGGTCCCGCTCACGGGCGCCTCGAAGCCGATCTCCATCTTCATGGCCTCGACTAAGCCCAGCAAGCTTCCCGCTTGAACGCTGTCCCCCACCTTCACGTTCAGGGCGACGACCATCGACGGCGCGTTCGATCGCACCTGCCCGGCCGTCTGTCGACCGAAACGATGCACGACGCCTTCGACCTCGACGCGAATGCTCACCTCCGTCGAGTCGTACAAGACGCGCAGGTCCCGGTTTCCGATCACCAACCGCGCGGCGTGTCTGCCCGACACTGAGAGGCGCGCCGAGACAACCCTCCCGTCCATGTGAACGCGGTAACGCGCCGCGCCTGAAGCGTAGACGTGAGTGCGATACTGAACTCCGCCGTAGTTCAGGTCGATCTCTTCTCCTGAGCTTGGCGGGACCTTGTCTTGGGTGAGGTTGCTTGCGTCGGCGAAAAAGTTCGCGCGCTGCGTGGCGCGGAGCTCGCGGTAAGACAGCAGCGCCGCGAGCACCAGTCCTTCCGCGGCGTACTCGCGGCGGGAGGTTCGAGTCTCATTCCAGCGATCGAGCCACATCGTGTCGACAGCCCCCGCCTTGAACTCCTCTGCGTCGAGTAACTCAAGCAGGTAACCCTTGTTGGTGGAGCCTCCCTGGATCACCAAATCGAAGTCACGAAGTGCGCAGGCCAAGCGCGCGTGAGCTTCTTCGCGGGTGTCGCCGCTGGCGATGACCTTCGCGATGAGCGAATCGAAAGCTGCAGGCACAGTCGATTCTTGGGCGACGCCAGTATCGATGCGCAGGCGTGGGCCGAGAGCTGGATCGAAGCGCGCCACTTTGCCGGGCGCGGGCAAGAATCCAGCGTCGGGATCTTCTGCGCAGACGCGCGCCTCAATCGCATAGCCGCGCTCTCTGAACGCCGGATCCGAAAGGTCCGGCAAGCGTTCACCGCGCGCGACGCGGATCTGTAGCTGCACGAGATCGGTGCCCGTGATTTCTTCGGTAATTCCGTGCTCGACCTGGAGCCGCGGGTTCATCTCGAGGAAGAAGTAGTCGGGTCCCTTCACCAAGAACTCGACCGTGCCAGCACCCACGTACCCCACGTGGTCGGCAAGCGCGATGGCTGCTTCCTTTAGCGCCCGGAACATCAACGGCGGAAGGCCCACGGGCGGCGCCTCTTCCAGCACCTTCTGATGGCGCCGCTGCACGGAACAATCGCGGCAACCGAGTGCGAAGACTTGCCCGTGAGTGTCGGCGATGATTTGGACTTCGATGTGCCGGCCGCCTTGCACCATCGCTTCAACGAACATGCGGCCATCACCGAAGGCCGAGAGCGCCTCGGATTGCGCCGAGCGGAAGAGCTCGTCGAACTTGGCCGGGTCACGGACCACGCGGATCCCTCGTCCCCCGCCACCCGCCGAAGCCTTGATCACCGCGGGGTATCCGATGCGCTCGGCGTGTGCCCTAGCTTCTTCAAGCTCGACAGCACCGCCGCTCCAGCGGGTCACCGGTACGTCGACTTTTTCAGCGAGGATCTTCGAAGAGATCTTGTCGCCGAGGGCGCGCATCGTGTCAGCCCGTGGCCCCAGGAAGCGGATCCCAGCCTCGGTCAGCCGGTCCACGAACTCCGGTGACTCGGCTACGAAACCCCAGCCGGGCCACACGGCGTCCGCCCCCACTCGCTTGAGCGTACGCAACAGCAGAGCGTGGTCGAGATAAGAGGCAACGGCGGTCGTGCGGATGGGGAGCTCCACCGCGACGTCCGCGTGGCGCACGAACGGTGCGTCGCGATCTTCGGCGGTATAGAGGGCCACAACGCGAAGCTCTTCGCCCTCGAGGGCTCGCAGCGACTTGACGGCGCGGATGCAGCGCATGGCGGCTTCGCCACGGTTTGCGATAGCTAGGCAACGAATAGGCTCGTGTGTCGTTTCTGGCACGGGATTGTGCCCGCTTCTACAACCCCACGCGGGCTCTGGCCAGCGCTTGTGCAGCTCAACAAGTGGTAGAACCACCTGTCTCCGGGGTCGGACTAACTAGTCGGCTCCGCCGAGCCTGCCCTCTTCGGGAGTGGCGACAAATCGGTAGCCGACGCCACGCACTGTCTCAACGTACACCCGGGCGACTCCTAGCTTCTCGCGCAAGCGCTTGACGTGGGTGTCGACCGTGCGGGTGGTCACGTCGGCGGTCACACCCCAGACCCCATCGAGCAAGGTGGAGCGGGTCTGGACCCGATTGCGCCGCTGATACAGCGCCAAGAGCAGACGAAATTCCAATGCAGAGAGCTCGACCTCAACGCCCTCGACCCAAGCTCGGTGCGCGTGGGTGTCGATCTTCAGAATCCCAAAATGAATGCTCGTGACCTCTTCCGACGGGCCCCCGCGGCGCAAAATCGCGCTCACCCGGAGCAGCAGCTCCCGGACACTGAAGGGCTTGGTCACGTAGTCGTCCGCACCGAGCTCGAACCCAGCAACGCGATCTTGTTCGGATCCCTTGGCAGTGAGCATGATGATCGGAGTCCTGGCGGTGGCCGGATCTCCTTTGAGCATGCGGCACACGTCAGTCCCGAGGATGTCTGGCAGCATGATGTCCAACAACACCAGATCCAGCGGGGTCTGTCTTGCAATCGCCAGCGCTTCAGTTCCGCTTCCGGCGATCAGGACTTCGTGCCCAGCACGCTGGCAGTTGAACTCCAACACCTGCTGGAGGTCAGCTTCGTCCTCGACGATCAGCACTTTTGCCATCAGACCGCTACATAGCGCACACCGAGCCCACAATGGAAATGGAACGCCTGACTCGGCACACCGTAACCGGGAGCGACTGTCAAATTGGCACAGCCAGGCTGTATTCGGTGCCAAATCGCGTCGTTTCGAGGCTCGGCCCCCCTGGACCCAGGAAAACTCGGCTCGCTCGGATACCCGTCGTCTGCGGCACGCACCTTGCTTAGCGGGTCGCATGCGCCGGATCGCCCGTAAGAACTGTTGTGCCGAACGTGGGGTCACCCGAGTTGAGCTGCTTGCGGCCTTGGGCATCGCGGGTTTGCTGTTCGGGTCAGCAACGCTCTGGCTCGGTCGGGCGGCGGAGGACGATCAACGAGGACAGGCGGTCAAGACGGCGAAGGAGCTCCTCGGGGCCGCGTCTGACTTCAAGCGCACCAAGCCCGATGTGGGGTGTCCGACGATTTCGTTGCTCATTCATGAGGAGCGCTACGATCGCTCGGCGCCCGCAGATGATCCCTGGGGGGGCCGCTATCGGATCCGATGTTCGGCGGAGGACGTTGAGGTACTCTCGGCCGGAAAGGATGGGCGCTTCTCCACTCCCGATGACATCGCCGTAAACGGGGGCTGGAACAGCTGAGCGCGCCTGCGCTAGAGTGTCGGTGATTGCGACCTGCGCTGCTCGAAGCGGGAGCCGTTGGAGGCTTCCCCAATCCAAACAACTTCGACGACGAGGGCCTAGTCGCCATCGGCGGGGACCTTTCGGGGAGACGCCTGGTTGCCGCATACCAGGCGGGCATCTTTCCTTGGTACAGTGAAGGTTATCCGCCTCTGTGGTGGTCACCGAATCCGCGCACCGTGCTTCCCCTGGACGGGGTCCACGTGTCCCGAAGCCTGCGGAGAAAGTTAAATAAGCACGACTTCGAGGTCACCTGGAATCAAGCGTTCTCACACGTGATCCGGGCCTGCGCGGAGCAACGGCGGGGCGGCACCTGGATCCTTCCGGACCTGGTGTCGGCCTACGAGAACTTACATAAGCTTGGTCACGGGCACAGTCTCGAAGTTTGGGTACGCTCAGAGCTCGTCGGTGGCCTGTACGGCGTGCAGGTCGGCGGGCTATTTGCCGCCGAGAGCATGTTTCACCGGGCTTCGGACATGTCGAAGGTCGCCCTGGTTTATGCGGCAGAAAGCCTGAGATCTGCTGGGATCCGCGTGTTTGACGTGCAGTTTTTGACCAGCCACCTAGCGAGCCTCGGCGCCCGCGAGGTTCCCCGGAAGGACTATCTGGAGTCCCTGAGTTCTGAGTGCCTGGTCGAGGTCGACCTGCGCGACCTGAAGTTGCTGGTCCCTGTCGACAGCCAGCTCGAAGCAGACCATCGTGCGACCTAGACTGCACAGAGACTCCGCCTTCTGCTAAGCGGTACGAGCGCACTTATGAGCGAAAGCGAATCGATTCCCACACTGGCCGCGCTTCAGCGCAGTGCACACGAGTTTTTGAAGAGCAGCCAGTGGGTCGCAGCCCGCCAGGTGCTCATTCAAGCGTCGGAGGTCTATCCCGAGAGCGCCGACGTCTACAGTGATCTGGCCGCAGCCGAACGTGCGCTGGGACAGCTGGACCAGGCGATTCTGCATTACCAGCGTTCTTTGGAAATCGATCCGAAGCTCGCCTTCGTGCACAACAACTTGGGCAACGCCCTGTCCGAAAAAGGGCAACTGCGTGACGCTATCGATTGTTACCACCGCGCTCTCGTGCTGCAGCCGCGCTATCCGGAAGCGTTGAACAATTTGGCGAAGGTCCTGCTGCGCGAAGGGCGCCTCGACGAGGCGCGCCGGGCACTCGATCGCCTCTTTGGGCTCTCGCGTGAGTACCTCCCGGCCTTTGAGACGCTCGCCGTGCTCTGCGAGAGACAAGGCAACGTCCAGGAGGCGATGCAGCATTATCTGTCACTGGCGGCCCACTACTTGAAGGCGGCCGATTCGGAGCGTGCGCTCTGGGGTATGGAAGCCTGCCGTCGCCTCGGGCACCGCAGCGCTGGACTGGAAGCCAACCGGTGCGCCGCGTTTCTACAGCTGGGACGCTTCGAAGAAGCTCGAGACGCTGGCTTTGCGGCGCTGCAGCTCGACCCTAATCACGCGAACGCCCATGTGAACCTCGGATCGGCGTACGTGGCGCTCGGCGACTACCGCAGCGCTGTGGCCCTCCAGCGCCGCGCGACCGAGCTAGCGCCGACCCTGGCTGAAGCGTTTATCAACCTGGCTTCGAGCCTCCTTGAGTGTGAGGATCCGCAGAACGCGCTCATCGCTGAAAACCGCGCTCTGGAGCTTGAACCCACCAACCCACGCGCACTGAGCGGCCTGGCGCAGTGTTACCAGACGTTGGGGCGCCGCGCAGAAGCCGCCGATCTCTACCGCCGGGCGCTCGGATTCGCCCCCACTTTCGCGGAAGCCCACACCAAGTACGGCCAGCTGCTACTGAGCGAAGGCCTGCTGCCAGAAGGCTTCAAGGAGTTCGAGTGGCGCCGCTCTGAACCCGCCGCTAAGAAGTGGAACACCCGCTACCCGGGAGCCATGTGGGCCGGGCAAGACCTCAGCGGTAAGACGATTGTGCTGTTCGCCGAAGGCAACCACGCCGATGTCGTCCACTTTGCTCGCTACTGCAGCGCTTTCAAGCAGCGCGGCGCGCGCGTGATCGTGGACTGTCGCACGCCGCTGCACCGCTTGATTTCGGGTCAAAGCTACGTCGATGAGGTGGTGGACGCGACGGAAGCGGGCCCGCCGAGTTTTGACTACTACGCCCCGCTCCTTAGCCTTCCGCACGTCTTTGGCACGGCTGCAAATACAATCCCCGACCCGGGCGGCTACATGAAGCCGCCAGCCGCGGGCCCCGCTGCAGAGCTGCTCAGCGGCGCTGTGGGCATCAAGATAGGTGTTTCGTGGGCCGGCGATCCCCGCCAGAAGGGCACCCGGCAGCGCTCGATGTCCTTCGAGCAGTTGGCGCCCCTATTCGACCTCAGCGGAGTCGCTTGGTTCAGCCTTCAGGTGGGTCCCGAGAGAGCTCAGCTTTCGCGAATCCAGCACCCCCTGACCGATCTGGGCGTGACCTTCTCGGACTTCGCCGATACGGCTTGGGCTATCAGTCAGCTCGATCTGATTATCACCGTCGACTCCACGGTCGCACATATCGCGGGCGCGCTTGGGAAAGCTGTCTGGGTGATGCTCCCGCACCAAGCCGACTGGCGTTGGATGGTCGATCGCGAAGACAGCCCCTGGTACAAAAGGGCGAGGCTGTTTCGACAGCAGCCCGTCGCCGGTTGGGAGCCACTCGTGGGGAATCTGAAGCGTCAACTGGGCTATTCGCTGGTCAAGCTGGCACAGGTCGCGACCAGGGCCTCCGCGAGCGTCGCTCCGCCGCCAGTAGTCCCGTCCTCGGGGGCGGGTGTGCCGGTCCTCCCGCAGATGAGCACCCCCGCAGCCCCGCAACCCGCCAGCGCAGTCACGACCTCGGAAGCCCCTCCGCTGGTCGCCGACGCGCTCGAAGGCAGTCAAAGTCTTGGCGATGGCCCGTCGCCCGAACTGCCTGTCGCACCCCCCGCGGCTCTCAGCGACGACACTCCACTCCAGTAATAGCGCGCACGCTGGGCTCCTTTTCAGCCCAAATCCTTAGCGCGCGGTCACAGGCCGGCCCCGTATGGACGTTGTCCCACGGGGCTGTTCCATTGTGGGCAGGCGTATCCGTGTCGCGCACAAACCTGGCCAGTGGCCGAAGAATTGTTTCAAGACTTCGGCCCTGTCGTCGTTATCCGAGGTGAAGCTGACCGGTGCTCCGGGCTCAGCAAACCAAACCAACCTCCTAACCAGGAGAAGGGGACCGCATAATGATCAGGACACGTTTTTTGAAATTAGGAACCATTGCCGTGTTGGCTGGTGCCATTCCCGCCTGCGGCGATAAGCCAGTTCAAAGCGGGTCTATGCACGAGCAGCAGGCGCAAGAGGAGCCGACCTTCGGAGGCGCAATGGATGGCCTCGGTGCGACGGTCGACAGTTGTAACGATGGCACCGGAGTGGGCGAGGTTGGGAACTTCGACGCCACCGCAAAAACCATGACCATCAGCTTGCCCGGTGGCTCCACCGTGTTCAGCGCGGTCGCCGGCGCCGTCACGGTGAACGGATGGTCCTGCTACGACAGCGCCGGAGTCGCTCTGACCACGACCAACGTGAAGAAGATGAACATCACCAGCAGCAGCGGTACGGCCAGCGAGATCGTGTTCGATATTTTGGCGGGCAGTTGGGGATCCATTTTCTCAGCTACAGGCGGCGTGACGGTCGACCTGGCTCACGCGAACGATAGCGTTGCAGTCCGCGGCAGCACCGCCGCCAACAAGATGAAGGCCGGTGAAAACGCCGACGCTGACGCGCTCTATCTGGAGTTGTCCGGCGATACAAACGTCGACGTCAAGCTGAGCGGCACGGGTCTGCCGGGAACAAGTGACACCCTGACCTTCTTGATGGGAGCCGGCGACGACACGTTCAGCGCCGACGGCGCAGGCCTCAAGGCGACTCACATCGACGGCACTGCCACGCTGGAGCCGGTGTCCGTGACGAAGCTCTCTATCTACGGCGGTGAGGGTGCCGACACGCTTGAGGGCGGTGACTACAACGACACGATCTACGGCGGCGCGGGGAATGACACCATCAACTCAGCCACCGATGATGACGGCGATGACGTGTTTTGGGGCGGTGCAGGCACGGATACCGTGAGCTACGCGAAGCGTACGCTCGCGGTAGACGCTGACGTCAATCCCGGGGTCTCCGTCACCGGCACAATCGACATGGCTAACGTCAGCTATCCGATCAACTCCGTTGTGACCACCACGGGTTCAGTCAACCTGACCACCCTCACTTACCCGATCTACAGCGTGAACGTGACGGGTTCGGTCGACCTGACCGGCCTCACGTATCCGTATACGGGTGACTTCAGCTTGGAAGTCGACGGCGGAACGGAGCGAATCGTCAGTCTCACGGCCGTCGGCGACGAAGACGCGCTCGTCGCCGCGATCAACGCGGACGCGAACATGATCACTGACGGGGTCGTCGCATCCATGAACGGTTCGGACCAACTGGTACTCTCCCACGCTACGGACAGCATCGAAATCACTGTCACCGGAGGAGACCACGCTGACTTAGGCCTGACGCCGGGCACCGAAACCAGCGAGGACAACCTGACGTTGGAGGTCGACGGCGCGACGGAAATCGCCGTCGCCTTCTATGGCGCCAACGCCGCGGCGGTCGTAGCCGCGATCAACGCGGACGCAGACATCGTCGCC
>JBDKJZ010000076.1:0-14260 GCA_039796375.1 Pseudomonadota bacterium | reverse complement strand
CGAGGCGGTCAAGCTGATCAAGAAACACCTGCCTGGCGCCAAGGTCAGCGGTGGCGTGAGTAACCTGTCGTTCTCGTTCCGCGGCAACGATCGAGTGCGAGAGGCGTTCCACTCGGCGTTCTTGTACCACGCGGTCCAGGCAGGCATGGACATGGGCATCGTCAACGCCGGCCAGCTTGAGGTCTACGAAGATATCCCCAAGGACTTCCTAGAGCATGTCGAAGACGTGCTGTTCAACCGGCGCCCCGACGCGACAGAGCGCATGGTGGTCTTCGCCGAGAACGTGAAGGGTGGCGGCAAGAAGTCTACTGAGGACTTGGCGTGGCGTGACCAACCCGTTGGCGACCGCATCAAGTATGCGATGGTGCGCGGCGTCGTGGACTTCATCGAGGCCGATGTGGAAGAGGCGCGCGCCAGCTCGGCGAAGCCGTTGGATGTGATCGAGGGCCCGATGATGGGCGCGATGGCCGTCGTGGGTGAGCTTTTCGGTGCCGGAAAGATGTTCTTGCCCCAGGTGGTCAAGAGCGCCCGCGTGATGAAGCGTGGCGTCGCCTACCTAGAGCCCTTCATGGAGAAGGAGCGCGCAGGTGCGGCTCGCGTGCAAGGCAAAGTGGTCATGGCGACGGTGAAGGGCGATGTTCACGATATCGGCAAGAACATCGTCGGGGTCGTGCTGCGCTGCAACAACTACGAGGTGATTGACCTGGGCGTGCTCGTTCCGTGCGACAAGATCTTGGCGGCCGCTGAAGAACACGGCGCTCAAGTCATCGGGCTCAGCGGGCTGATCACGCCGAGCTTAGATGAGATGGTGTACGTGGCCAAAGAGATGCAGCGCTTGAAGATGAACAAGCCGCTGATGATCGGCGGCGCGACAACGAGCCGTCAGCACACGGCGGTCAAGGTGGCGCCCGAGTATGACGGCCCAGTGGTGCACGTGGTCGATGCTTCGCGCGTCGTCGGCGTCGTCAGCGCTCTCCTCGACAGCGATCGGCGGGAGGTGCTGCAAAAAGAGAACCTTGCAAGCCAAGAGCGCCTCCGGGGTTTGTTCAAGTCCGGTGGCGGCAGGCCCCTGCCTTCCCTTGCTGGGGCGAGGGAGAACCGCCTCAAGATTGACTTCAAAGCGGAGGACATCGCGCGACCTGAGTTCACAGGGCTGCGCGTGCTGCGCGACTACCCACTCGAAGAGATCCGCGGGTTCATTGACTGGACCTACTTCTTCTCAGCCTGGGAGCTCAAGGGCAAGTACCCGAAGATTCTGGAGCACGAACACTACGGAGAAGCGGCGCGTGAGCTGTTCGAAAACGGAAACGCGCTGCTGGACCTAATCATTAAAGACAAGTCTCTCAAAGCGAACGCGGTCTACGGCTTCTGGCCAGCGCAGTCTGTGGGAGACGACATTGTGCTCTACACCGACGAGAGCCGCTCTCAAGAGCTCACGCGCTTCAACCTGTTGCGGCAGCAACGGCAGAGCCAAGACGGTAGCCCAAGCAAGTGCTTAGCCGACTTCGTGGCGCCCCACGGGAGCGGTTTCGCAGACTACGTCGGAGCCTTCGCCGTGACTGCTGGGCTCGGGACCGACGCGCTCGCCGCCCACTATGAGAAAGAGCTGGATGACTACAACGCCATCATGGTGAAGGCCCTCGCGGATCGGTTGGCGGAGGCTTTCGCCGAGCTACTGCACCAGCGCGCCCGCAAAGAGTGGGGCTACGGCGAGTCCGAGCGGCTTAGCCCCGCGGAATTGATCGACGAAACCTACCGCGGCATTCGCCCGGCGTTTGGTTACCCCGCTTGCCCCGAGCACACGGAGAAAGCCAAGCTGTTTGAGCTACTTAAAGCCAACGAGTGCGGCCTTGAGCTGACGGAGAGCTTCGCGATGCTGCCCACCGCGAGTGTGAGCGGAATCTACCTGGCGCACCCTGACGCGCACTACTTTAACCTGGGCGTCATCGGTGAAGACCAAGTGGCGGACTACGCGGAGCGCAAAGCGATGCCGAAGGCCGAGATCGAGCGCTGGCTCGGTCCGAGCCTAGGTTACGAGCCCAAGTGAAGAGGGCGGAGGTGCGGGCTACTTCGCGTCGTGCGAAGTCGCGTAGAACGTCGTACGGAAGCCCAAACCAACGGTGTGTGCGCTGAGCGTCGGACTGCTCATGTATGAGTAGGTCGCTGAAGGGCCGAACGACAGGTGCCACCACTGCCAAGGTTGCCAGAATACGCCCACGTTCACGGTAGACATGCTTCCACCTTCGGCTACGGCATCGTCGTTCTCGTCGACGATCCTCACGCTGCCACCTCCGAACTCAGTGAGTAGGCCGAAGTCCTCGTACGCCCCGCCGAGGGAGAAGAGCGGGAATGACTCGATATGCACAACGAGCGCGCCGCCGGCTGCCGTGTTTCCGGAGTCTGTAGAAGAGCCGCCGGTGAGACCGAACCCGAAGGTGAGCCAGTCAGTGACCGCCGAGCCGAGCCAAAGCGACCCGCCGCTGTAGAAATTGCCGGCGACCTCTGTCTGGTACTCTGGACGCCCAATTTCCTGCAGCTTGTTTCGGTACCCGGAAAAGCTTCCCGTGCCGTAGTTGCCGCTCAGGCCGAGAGTGAAACCGCCGCGTCGCGTGGGTTCGGCGACCTCAATGTCGCCGCCGCCGTACTCCCCGGTCAAATCGGCGTGGCTGAGGCCTGCGCTGAGCAAGATCGAAGCTGAGGCACTTCCGGCTAGCGTCCACAGGCGCAACTCCATGCCCCGGGGTTTCACGCCGGAGTGGTGCGGTGTCAAGGGTCCTTGGGAAGAGAATCGCCCCGCTTTGCCCTGGGCACGGACCGGGCCCTCCGTCAACAGGGGGCCGCGCGCACCCAATCCGTGGATTTCTGGCGATCGGGAGCTCTGAATCTTTGATTCCCGTGTCGGCCTTGTATAATGTCCCGCCGCTTTCTAGCTGAAGAGGAATACCCCATGGCCTTCGTCGTTACTTCGAATTGTCAACGTTGCCGTTTCACCGACTGTGTGGATGTGTGTCCAGTGGACTGCTTCCACGCCGATGCAGACATGCTCTACATCGATCCCGAAGAATGTATCGACTGCGGTGCGTGCGTTCCTGAGTGCCCGGTTGAGGCCATCTACGATGAGAACCAACTCCCCGATAACCTCAAAGAGTGGGTCGCCATCAATGCCGAGAAGTCCAAGAGCCTGCCCGTGATCAACGAAACCGGCGAGCCGCTGGCTACGGCAGAGGCCCGCAAGAAAGAGCTCGGCTTCTAAGAAGTCATTGGCGCGCGGCGTCACTCGTCGCGCGCGCTCGTAGCCGCGACGAGCGGGTTTTCTTTCCTAGCGCCGCGGCAGTATCTAGCGCCGCAGCAGCAGCGTCGTAGCGGCGCCTTTGTTAGGTAGCCAGCGTACTCCGTGCCAGCCCGCCGGGATCTCTGGCTCCGTGAAGTGGAATACCCACTTCGCGTCTTCGGGCGATAGATTCACGCAGCCGCCGCTCTTCTTTTGGCCCCAGTCATTGTGCCAGTAGGCCCCGTGGATTGCATAAGGGCCGCTGAAGTTTTGTGCCCAAGGTACGGCGCTGTGCACTAGCTCATTGGGCGCCACCATGGTGGCGGTGACAAACTTCCCCGTGATCTTGAAGCGGCCTGTCGGCGTTGACGACGTCTGGAGCGTCGGGATCTTGCCGTGCGGAGCCCCTCCCTTACCCGGGGACATCAATGTGACGAACACGGGCTGTGTGCCCTCGTATGCGATGAGCCAGCCGCCGAGGATGCTCACCTCGATCCACGTGCCGCGCCCACGTTGCGGCTCCCCAGAATCATCGGGCTTGAGAATTGATGCGCCCCAGGGAGTTGTCGCTTTGAGTTCGGGGATCACCGACGTTTCCGCTTCGATGAACTTCCCGTCCACGGTTTCGTGGAAGGTGCGTTGTCCGAGGGTTTCGCTTCTGCCAGTCAAGCCGACCCAGGAGAGACGCGGATAGTCGTGCCCGGTCTCCAAAAATTCCCCCGCGGCGCTGCGGGCGTACTGGGGGTTCACCTCATCGCGAAAGAGCGCGAGCGGGAACTTCGGAACCTCTCCGCTGATGGGATCGACGCGGTCCAAATGGAGACCTCGGAACGGGACTGGTGAATAGGGCTTCACGCGGTCTTTCGGTACCCAAGTGAGATCGTCCGTGAGGAGAAAACTGCGCCCCTCATGCAGGGTCTCTCTTGTCCAAGCGACGGTTGAGCGCGGTATCAGGGTCTTCCGTCCGAGTTGCAAGAGGGGAGAAAACTCAGGCAACGGCGTGAACTCAGCCGGGGAAGGGGACAAGTCTACACCCAGCAGCGACTCGTGCCGCTGTTCGCCGCTTAGCGCTCGTTCGACACGAGGGAGGTGGAAACGGTAGTCCCATTCTCGCGCGCGCTGGTGCAGCACGGTGGGCAAGCGGGGATAGACCTCGGCGCCGATCGTCTCGCCATAGTGGGGGTGCGGGTTGGGTGAGTCCGCATTCGGGCCGACTGGGTAGATCCCTTGGAGCACCGGATCTGCCGCATCGAGCGTCGCTCGTGCACCATCGACGCAGACGTATCCCGTCGGCTCAATTGCGTACCAACTGGCGCAACCCGGGCCCGCGACGGCCTTCGTGCTCTTCAATGGGACTGAGCTTCCGAACCACAAGAAACCGATCCACTCGGTGTCGTACGTAGGCCTGCCTCGGACCCAGACGTTGCGCACCTTCGCGTAGACTCGTGGCTTGTCGGTCGGGGGAGAGCGCAGGGCGGGCTGCGCGGGCTCTGGGTCCGCGGTTTCGGCTACGGGCGGAGCGCGGTCGTGACCCAACTGAGCGGTAGCGGTCGGGGGCAGGTGGGCTTCGAGTCCCGCCGTTTGTACACCCGCAGGTGCGCTGCTGGCCGACGGGGCGGTCATAACCCAGGTCTCCCCGTCGGAGCGCTCACAGCCGGAACCCAAACACCCCAAGCCAAGCAACGTCCCGGCTCGCCACGCTCTCACTGTTGGCGTCGGTTTTATCGGGCGAGGGCTCATGACAGCGGGGTGCATCGGTTGCATCCGACGGCGCGGCGACCCTACGCTAGCATGCGCAACCTGGTTTCGAGCAGTTTCTGGTGATTTCACCCCCCCATAGCGAAGCTGAACTCTGGTCCCGCGCGTCTGCGCTCGCTGGGCTCTCGCTTGGCGATCTTGCGGCGCAGCTCAGGCGCGCTGTTCCCCAAGATCTCCGCCGCGCCAAAGGTTGGGTTGGGGTGCTGGTTGAGGACGCGCTGGGTGCTACAGCGAAGAGCAAGGCCGATCCGGATTTCGAGCTGATTGGCGTCGAGCTCAAGACGGTCCCCGTCTCGCGCGCGGGAGTGCCGCTTGAGACGACCTTCGTGTGCACGATCCCGATCCTCGACATCGGCGACGTCGAGTGGCACGAGTCTCGAGTTCTGGCGAAGCTGCGGCGCGTGCTGTGGGTACCGGTCCTCGGTGAGCGGGAGGTTCCGGTCGCCGATCGCCGCATCGGGGCGCCGATACTCTGGAGCCCGAGCTCCGCCGAGGAGGCTGAGCTGCGCTGGGATTGGGAGGAGCTGGCCGGCAGGATCGGCCGCGGGGAAATTGACGACCTGCACGGCGGTCTGGGTCATTCGCTTCAAGTTCGCCCGAAAGCTGCCAATTCGCGCTCCCGGCGTCCGGGCACCGACTCGGACGGGCAACGCGTGCGTGTGCTCCCCCGGGGGTTCTACCTGAGAACTCACTTCACCGCGCGCGTGCTACGCGAAAACCTAGTCCTTCCCTGAAGATCCTGCGCGCGCTAGAACGCGGGAGTGTCCGATTCCGCTGTGCCGAGACCCTTTGAGCCCCCTGTTACTTTTACACGCCTAGCGGGGACAGGGGGACGGCTTGGGCCCGATCCGGAACACTTCTGCGTGCACGAGGTGCCGCTATATGAGCTGAGCGGCGAAGGGCAGCACCTGTTCGTGCGCGTCGAGAAGCGTGGCTTCACGACGCAACAGATGCTGCTCGCGGTCGCGAAAGCCGCGAACGTGCGGGATCGGGACATTGGGTTCGCCGGGATGAAGGACAAGCACGCGATCACGAGCCAGTGGATCAGCCTCCTGGCGCAGAACGTTCCCGAGCCGTCGAGCTGGCAGCTGCCCCAAGGAATGGCTGTCGTCGAAGTGACCCGCCATGGAAACAAGCTTCGCACCGGACACGCCAAAGGGAACCGATTTCGGATCCGCTTGGTCGGCGTTGATGAGGGCGCCGAGCAGAAGGCTGAAGCGCTTGTCAGCGCGATTAATCAGCACGGTCTACTGAACTATTTCGGAGCGCAGCGTTTCGGCTCTCAGCTCGACAACTTGGAAAAAGCGATCACTTGGCTGCGGGAAGGGGACCCGCGCCGTACCCCTCGCTTCCTGGTGAAGCTATACCCGAGCGTGATCCAGTCTGAGGTGTTCAACCGCTACCTGTCCCGCCGCGCAGCGCTCGGGTTCGACCACGTCCTTCAGGGCGAAGTCTTGCGGCTGAACAATAGCGCCAGCGTCTTCGTGGTGACCGATCCAGAGCAAGAGAAAGCCAGGTTGCTCGCGAGGGATACTCACCATACCGGTCCGATTTGGGGACCCAAAATGAAATTCCCCGAAGGGGAAGCGTTGGCGCTTGAGCAGGCGTGTGTTGATGAACTGAGTTTAGACGACGCGCTGCTGAAGAAGCTCGCAAAGTTTGGTCCTGGGACACGCCGAGACCTCCTGATTTGGCCTGAAGCCTTGACCGCGACGGTCGTGAGTGATTCGGGAAGCCCGCCCGAGCTCGAGCTTCAGTTTACGCTGCCGTCCGGCGCTTATGCCACTGAGGTGATTCGGCAGTTCACACGAGACAGCTTTAGTACCGTCCGCGGAATGGAGAGGGTGTCCGAATGAACACGGAGCAAGACGAAAAGGGCCCCGAGTCCGCAGGTTTCGAGGCTCAGCAAGAGAGCGTAATCACGCGAGAGGTCTACCCCGATCGTTTGCCGATCATGGCGTTGCCTGGGCGCCCGGTGTTTCCGAAAGTGATGGTTCCCGTCGAGCTAGAGAGTGAGGAGCTACGAGCCCTGGTCACGAAGGCGACCCGCAGCGGCGACAACCTGGTAGGTCTCGTCCTTGAGCGGGAGTCCGAGGAAGGCGCCGACGATGACGCGGCAGAGGGCGCCGATGTGTACGACGTCGGAGTAATAGCGCAGGTCGTCAACGTCTCGGTCAGTGAAGAGGGCGAGATGACCGCGGTGCTTAGCGCGCTTGACCGCATGCGTATCGTTCGTGTGCTGCAGCATACGCCGTACATGACCGCCGAGGTGGAGTACCCGCAAGACAAGTTGGGTCCCGCCGCAGAGCTCAAGGCTTACAGCTTAGCCGCGATTAACTCGATCAAAGATCTGGTTGCGCTTAACCCGTTGTATAAAGAGCAGCTTAATTTGTTATTGAGCCAGGGTAACCTTGAGGAGCCGGGGCCGCTAGCCGACATGGCGGCATTCCTGACTAGTGCTCCAGGGGCCACACTGCAAGATATCCTGGAGACGCTGGATGTTCGGCGGCGCCTAGAGAAGGTGCTCGGTCTGCTCAAGGACGAGCTCGAAATTTCGCGGCTACAGACTCAGATCCGCGAACGGATCGAAGATCGCATCAACGAGCAGCAGCGTGAGTTCTTCCTGCGCGAACAGCTCAAAGCTATCAAGCTTGAACTCGGTATCGAGAAAGAGGGTAAACAGTCCGAGGCGGAAGAGTTCATGTCACGCCTCGAAGGGCGCACGCTCACCGCAGAAAGCCGGCAGCGCATCGACGATGAGATGACCAAGCTGCAGCTGCTTGAGCCAAGTAGCTCCGAATACGCGATCACCCGCACTTATCTCGATTGGCTGACGATTTTGCCTTGGGGGATCTCTTCCAAAGCCGATGTGAACCTGGAACAAGCTCGGGAGGTCTTGGAGCGGGATCACTATGGGCTGAATGATGTCAAAGAGCGCATCATTGAGTTCGTGGCAGAGGGGATTCTGCGGGGCGGGTTCGGCGGATCGATTATCTGTTTGGTGGGTCCGCCAGGGGTCGGAAAAACTTCGATTGGGCGCTCGATTGCCGAGTGCTTGGGGCGACAGTTCTATCGCTTCTCGCTCGGAGGCATGCGCGACGAAGCGGAAATCAAGGGACATCGCAGGACCTATATCGGGGCGATGCCCGGAAAGTTCCTGCAGGCGTTGCGCGTGACCGGAACTCAAGATCCGGTGATCATGCTCGACGAAATTGACAAGATCGGCGCGAGCTTCCAGGGCGATCCTGCCTCGGCGTTACTCGAGGTTTTGGACCCCGAGCAGAACCGGGACTTCCTCGATCATTACCTAGATGTGCGCTTCGACCTGTCGCAGGTGATGTTTCTGTGTACGGCCAACACGCTCGACACCATCCCAGCGCCGCTACTCGATCGCATGGAAATCGTGACGCTCAGCGGGTACATCTTGGAAGAGAAGCTAGAGATCGCGAGTCGCTACCTGCTACCCAAGGCGCTCAAGAACCTGCGTCAGAAGAAGAAGCGCATCACGCTGAGTAAAACCGCGCTCCGCGAGTTGATTGACGGATATGCGCGTGAAGCCGGTCTGCGCAACCTAGAGAACCAAATCAAGAAGATCGTGCGCAAGTGCGCCGTGCGGATCGTCTCAGGTGAGGATAAGATCCGCGTGGAGCAAGCGGACGTCGAGACCCTGCTCGGGAAACGCCACTTCGACAACGACGCGCTCTTTCTAGATCCTCCGGTCGGCGTGGCGATGGGCCTCGCCTGGACCAGCCTGGGCGGCGATACCCTGTTCATCGAAGCTAAGGCACTGCCTGCCAAGGGCCCGGGTCTCAAGCAAACTGGCCAGCTTGGCAGCGTGATGATCGAGTCGACCGAAATTGCCTACACGGTCGTTCGCGAGCTGTGCGCCGGCTCGGCGTTCTTTGAAGAACACCAAGTGCACGTGCACGTGCCCGCTGGCGCAACGCCCAAGGACGGCCCTTCCGCAGGGATCACGATGGCCTCGGCGCTGTATTCGTTGGCCATGGGACGCGCGCTGCGCTCCGGGTTTGCGATGACGGGTGAGCTCAACCTGAGTGGTCTGGTCATGCCTGTCGGCGGCATCAAAGAGAAGCTGATCGCTGCCAAGCGCGCCAAGGTAAAGAACGTCATTCTACCGAAGGGCAATGAAGCAGACTTCGGCCTGCTTCCAGAGAGCATTCAGCGGGGCGTCCGAGTCCACTTCGTCGAGCGACTCTCTGAAGTGCTGGGCTTACTGCTGCCCCCGGTTTCGTCCACCATGCCGCAGAGCGATGAGAAGAAAGCGCCTCGCGCCGCACCCGCACAGCGAGTGACCACGCCGCCCACGCGGAAATCAAAAGCCAAGAAACGTAAACGCGGAGCGTAGCAGCGCTAAACCTAGTAGGGCTCCCTGCCCGATCAAGTTGCCGGGGTAAGAAACGACAGGAGCGCCGAATTGAATTCATTGGCGTGGGAGGCGTTGATGCCGTGGGGGCCACCCTTGATGACGACGAGCGAAGCGCCAGGGAGCGCTGCCGCGGTTAACTTGCCACTACCTTCGAAAGGCACAACCGCATCGGAGTCGCCGTGAATGACCAACGAGGGGACCTTAATCATGCGCAAGTCTGGTCGAAAGTCGGTGCGTCCGAATGCAGCTATACAATCGAGAGTGGCTTTAGCTGAAGCAAACGCAGCGATGTCGTGCGTGTGCTGACGCAGGCTTTCACTGACTTTTAGTTCCCCCGCCGCGCTAAAAAACTTTCTGGTGAATCCTTCTAGAAAGTCGAGTCGATCCTTTTTTACGGAAGCCTCAAGAAGCGCGATAGCCGCATCGTCCAAAGCCCCGTTGGGATTGTCTGGATACTGAAAACGGCATGGAGTGACTGCCGCTGCAAAAACGGCCTTGGAAACCCGCTCGCCGCCAAAGCGACCCAGGTAACGGGCGACCTCTCCACCTCCCATTGAAAATCCGACGAGTGTCGCCTCGCGGAGATCCAAGTGACGCATGAGCGCGTCGAGGTCGCTGACCAAGGTGTCGTAATCGTATCCGGTCCACGTTTGGCTTGAACCCCCGAAGCCGCGTCGGTCGTAGGTGATAACCCTAAACCCAGCCCCTACAAGAGGTGCAATTTGAGGCTCCCACGCCCTTGAGCTCAGAGGCCAACCATGAATAAGCACGATCGGCTTCCCGGCGCCAAAGTCTTCAAAATAGAGGTCTACGCGATCATTCTCAGTTCCAACATTTAACAGAGGCATTGTTACTCCCAAGTCGTAGCCACTCGCGCGCCGTTCTATTGCGGCGACACCGCTTTGCCGAGCGATGACAGGCCTTGTGCACCTTCTGTGCCAGTGCTGTCAGTTCGTGAGGTTGCTCAAGACGCGAGTGTGGTCTTCTCGCACGTGTTCGGCCGTCAAGGCCACAATTGCACGAGATAAGCTATGGTCGTGACCAATCATGATGATGCGGCAATTAATTTGAAGACGCAGAGTGTTCCTGGGGCAGCAACGCCACACTGTGTCACAACCGCCCATTACGTCAGCAACTGTGAGGGGTTCTGAGACTCCCTCCTGCCTGGCCAATTCTCAGGTCAGAATACTAGCCGCCTACTCCCGTTGCTGTTCACGCCCTCGAGCTCGAAGCGGAATTTGCTAGAGAGCCAGCGATTTGCGAGGGAGCCATGCGTGCTGCCACAGTCCGAGCCTTTCACAGTTTTGATCGAATCAGGCTTGAGGCTGAGCATTCAGCAATACTCGAAGCGTCGAGGGCAGGGAAAGTCACCTCCGGCAAGGTGGCGCTGCCTTCTTGTTGTCGAAGTTGCATCGGGTCAACGCGCCGTCCTCGTAAGCAGGTTGGCCCAAGTCAATGCCGGCCTAGGTGGTTGATTGGGTGGGGTAGCTGGAGCAACTGTTCACCAGCTACCCCACCCTCAAGCGCACTGTGAAGCGTGCTTCAGGCGCCTGAGCGCCCTCGCTGCCCTCGCGACCCGCGCAAGCTGCCGGATACAGCGACTACCGCCAAGATGATGAACCCAAGGTTCAGCAAGCCGGCATACTTCCACAAGGTTTCGATGTGCCGTTGGCTTGAGCCGAGGGCGCGCTCACGCGGGGTTGAGACCGCGACCACGAACCCAGTGCTGCCGACGGGAGCGAACCCCGCGAGGCGACTGTCGAGCGTGACGGGGTCAGTGTAGTTCGCTTCCTCAAGGGGCTTCACTCGCACCGGGCGCAGTTGTTGCCCGGGGGCACCCCGTTCACCGAATTGTTCCCTCAGCCGCTGCGATAGATCCGCGTCGAGCGCGTGTTCTTCGGTGCTGAATAGGTTGGGGTGAGCGACCGCAGTGAGCAGTGACGGATTGAGCGACGGAGTGGCTCTATCACGGTCGCGTTGGCCAAACAGCGCGGTCGTCTGTCCGCTAAAGTAGGTATCGTTGATTTCGACCTCATCGATGGTCGGCTTGGCGTGTCGGTTCATGATCACGAAGCCCAGCCACTGCCCGCCCGCGTCGTGAACGGGAGCCGCCACGGTGAACTCGATGCTCTTACTTGCCTCGCCGCGATAGGCGGGAGAGATGCACACCTCGGGCTCAGTCCGCGGGTCAGCCGCGCCCTCGGCGCGCGCGCGCTTGTCAGCCAATTCGCGAACACAGTGAAAGTACTGCCGAAAGGTGAAGTCGCGGCCCAGGAATCCGGGTGCGGGCGCCGGGTGACGCGCGAGGATCTTCCCCTCCGCAGAAAACGCGCCGACTGAGTCGAAGCCGGAACGTTCGAAGATCCGCTCGAGCGCAGGGAGTGTCTCCGCCGTGGCGCCTTGCAGCAAGAAGTCCCGAATACCCGGATCGCTTGCCGCTCGTGAGGCCTCTGCGGCGTATTTCTCGAAAATCGCGAGCACCGCGTGCGCCTGGGCGCTGGCGAGCGCTGCGTTGCTATGCAGGACGGCGGCCTCGAGCTCGCGCTCCTCGGAGCGCACGTTGGACAAGAGCGCGATGTCCGCTGCCACGAGCAGCGCCGCCCCGACGAAGGCGCCCATCGCTAACAGTGGATGACGCGTGGCCCACAACCAAATGCGACGCCGGCGCGACACAGCCGGCCAGAGCGGAGGATGTTTGTCGAGTACCCGCTCTAGGCTATCTGCGAACAGCGCTGCCGAACGCGGCCGCTGCGCGGGATCTCCGCTCAACGCCGCGCTACACACAGCGTCCAAGTCGCGATTGACGTGGCGCACCAGCGTGACCACGGAGGGCGGCTCGCTGTCCTGTTGCTTCTGACGGAGCTCCTCGCGGGTCTTCGCGTCGACCGGAGCCTGCCCGGTCAAGAGCAGATACAGGATGGCTCCGAGACCGTAGACATCAGTGGCGACCGTGCTGCCCTTGCCGAGAGCCTGCTCAGGCGCCATGTAGTTGAGGGCACCAACGATGCTGGGGTCACCTGCCTCGCCGATGCGCTTCGCCATAAAGTCGCTGACGTACGGTTCATCATTGAGATCGAGCAGGATGTTCGCGGGAGAGAGATCTCGGTGTAGGATGCCGTGCTCGTGCGCGTACTGGATCGCCCGCGCGATCTTGACGACCAGCGCAGCCGCGCGTGTCGGGTCGCGAAAGCGCTCACGCCTCTCAGCTTGAGCCAGCGTGCCGCCAGGTATGAGGGGCATGGTATAGAACGGAACTGCGACCTCGGGTCCGGAGCGGTCAAAGATACGCACGATGTTCGGATGATCGAGCGTTCCAGATAGCTCCACGGCTTTTCGAAAACGCTGAACCAAGTCAGGCCTAACGAGAAATTCCTGCTTCAAGATCTTCAACGCGACCTGGCGCTCCGAGCGCGGGTCCCACGCGCGGTACACGACGCCTTCGCCGCCGCGCCCGATCTCTCCGATGATTTGGTAGCCCGCGAAGCCCTCATCCAAAACGGGTTCGAACGTCTCTTTGCTCAGCTTCAGCGCCTGCGAGGGGAGGAGCGTGATGCTTTCACCGGGGTCCTCGTTGACCCCAGAACTCTCACCAGCTGACTCCTCTTCAGAGTCTAGCGGCAGGTCGCCTTCGTCCTCGACCCCGCTCAAGAAGGTCTGCACCGCATCCATCAGCCAGACTCGAAAACGCTCGTTCCCCGCCCGAGCCATGCGCAGCACTCCTGGCTGTTCAAGCTGGGCGAGGAAAAGCTGGGTGAGCGCTTCGGCTTCGGCTTTGGAGTAGCCCTCGTGCTCGATGAAGGCTTGAACGGGGGCGCGGTAGCGGCGTGCGAGCTCAGAGAGCGCGAGGCGCGCCTTCGCAGGGTTGGACTCGTCTCCTGCGGCCCGCACCACGCTCCAGCTTGTGTTTTGGACCTGGTCAAAGCCCAACGCAGCAGTCGGCTGCTCAGAGTTGTCCGTGAGTGGAAACGTATCGTTCTTGTTGCCTGGCATCGCTATACCGTCATTCGTACAAGTCGTTTTGGTGGTTCGCTTCGGGGGCGCGCAGTGAGTCCATGAGCGCGCGGATCTCGGCGTCGACGAGGCGCTGGATGCCCGGTCCTTCGAGACCAGGCGGGAAGTCTAGCGTGTCCCGAACCTCGGCCTCCACGGCGTGTTTGACATCACGTCGTAGCTCGTGGATGAGCACCCCCAGGTGGCCTTTGGTGACGCCGAGCTGAGCCGCGACGGCGTGCAAGCTATCAGTCCCGAACGTTAGAGACCTCAGGATGGCGTCGAACCGTTTGCCTTTAGTAGGCCCCTTGTGCTGCCAGTTCTTGCGGACCTTTTCGAGACCATTTTCGCACAAGGACAGCCAGTATTGCTGATTGAACGCCTGCTCGGGATTCATCGAGGGGAGCGGGCCCGGCAGGTCGCCGCGCGCCACGGGCGCTACATGTGCCTCAATTTCAAGGCGTATGCGCTTGTACGTGACGTTGCAAAAATTGCCCACGACGACCCGCAGCCAGCCGTGGAAAGCCGGCGACCTAGCCTCAGTGTCGCTGGGCGGAACGAAGCTCTTGAGGCCACCATCAGTTAAGAGCTGGCGCTGATAACAATCCTGAATGAAGTCATGAACCCGGTCGGCGAAATGCCCCCCGTAGCGGTGCCTGCCGAAGCGGCGCTCGATCTGCCGTGCAACGCGGCGCTGGCAACCCCCACACAGGACATGGGTACTAAGTGACGACGGCCTGTCCGAGCGGCCAGGGCCGGACTGGAAGGCGATCGTGGACCCGCAGGGGCACTGGACCGGATGGCTCATGCTACCTCGTTCACCCACGGCTCTGCCGCTGGCCCGTTGCGGAAGC
>JBDKJZ010000075.1:0-14352 GCA_039796375.1 Pseudomonadota bacterium | reverse complement strand
CAGCTTCAAGCGCAGCTCCGCATCCAGCTGCGCGAGCGCGACCGCCCTGAGCTCTACGTCGTACGGACAGTCCGATCGCGCTGCGAGACACGCATCGACCGCATCTTGAGGGAGCTTCTCGGAGAGCACTCCACGAAGGCGATGTCGTAAGAAGCCGCTCAGCCTATGGACGGTGTCAGCCTCGCCGAGGTCCAGCTCGATTGCGGAGAGCCCCGCGAAGGCGTCGCGGACTAAGTCTGTCAGCGACAGACGCCAGCGCTTGTCAATCAGTGTGCGCAGGATGCCAATCGATGCCTGCCGTAGGGCCAGAGGATCGGCGCTCGCCGCGGGCATGAGGTTGATTGCGCAGCCGGCTACGAGGGTGTCTAGCCGATCGGCCAGCCCCACCGCTGCGGCCAGATCACTCGCTGCTGTCGGGTCAGTTGCGCCACGGGGCGCGTAGTGTTCTTCTATCGCGTCAGCGACGTCTGCTGCGATTCCCTGATGTATAGCGTAGGCTCGGCCCATCCGACCCTGGAGCTTGGGAAAGGCCAAGACCATCGAGGTGACCCGATCGCACTTGCACAGCTCGGCAACCTGAACCGCCTTCGCCCGGGCCGAAGCTGACAACCCTTGGCGCGCTGCGACATGCTGAGTCAGCGCAACTAGCCGCGTGACCCGGTCGCCCATACCACCCAAACGTTTTTGGAATATGACCGCGTCTAGCCCGGCGCGCCACTCAGCTAGGGGTCTCCTGCTGTCCTCGTCGAAGAGGGACTTTGCGTCGCTCAATCGTGCCCGCATCGCGCAGTCGCGACTGACGGTGTCAACCACCTCGCCCGCGTCTACGACTACCAAGTACTTCGGCAACAAGCGACCGGCCTTGCCGCGCACCCCGAAACCCCGCTGCTCGTCTCTTGCGACCTCCAGGATGACGCATTCAGGCAGGGCCAGGAACCCCTCATCAAAGTTCCCAGCCATCACCTGCGGCTCTTCGAAGAGCGACTCGTTCTCGGACATCAGGGCAGCGTCTTTGACGAGTTCACCCCCGCTTTCCGCCGCAGCCAGGGCAAGCCGCGTAGTCATCGCTTTTTGCCGCTCGGAAACCTCCACCAGCACATGAGCCTCACGCAACTTGGACAGGTACTCGGATGAGTGGTCTATCGTCAGCTGCTCCGGGGCGAAGAGACGATGCCCGTAGGTCTTGTTGCTCGCTGCAGCACCGGAAAAAGAGAACGGGACAGTCTGCCCATCGAGCAGCGCCAGAATCCAAAGTGTCGACGCACCGAACGCCGCTTCCCGATCCGAACCGCCACTCAACCTAGGAAAACCAACCGCGCTGCAAATATGCGCTAGGACTTCGGGTAAGAGCTGTAGCGTGGAATGGCCTTTCTCCACGCGCCGGGCCGCGACGTAGCGGCCTCGCTCTATGTCAACAATGTAGAGCGCAGACAGCTCCACGTTGTTCTTCGACGCAAAGCTCTCCGCGGCGAGGGTCGGTCGTCCGTCTTTGTCAAAAGCGACGCGTTCTGGGGGGCCAACCACCTGAGCATCGAAATCGGGCTGCATGCTGGCCAGCGCCGCGACCCGGACGGCTAAGCGCCGGGGAGTCCCCGTTGCCCGCACCTCACCGTGCGCCAGGCGGACCGCGCGGAGCCGTTGTCCGATTAGGTTGGGCAGCGCTTGGATGGCGGCTTTGACGAACGCCGCGGGGAGTTCTTCAGCGCCGATCTCCAGCAACAGGTCCTGTGCCATCAGTGAGGGAAGCTAGCACCCGTGGCCAACTCCGGGCTACTTCCGGTGGCTCAGATTGACGGACCAAAAGATCCGGTTTGCCCCCAGCGGTCATTGCGGGCGAGCACGTGGAGAACTAGGCTCCGTGCTGCCATGCGGATCGTCTGCCCGATGTGTAAAAAACAGCTAGAAAACGCGCCCGATGACTTTGCGCCTCGGCCGTTTTGTTCGCCTCGCTGTAAGCTGGCCGATCTCGGAAATTGGCTCGGAGAAACTTATCGCGTCTCCACGCCGCTAGAGGAGTACGGCTTCGCCGATCCTGCTACTCCAGGCGAAGGCGATTTTCGTCACTGACGCGCCCCGAGGCTAGCCGAGGTCACACCGGCTACGTCCGCCCCCACGTCCTTCAACATCCGCGTCCACGAGAGTTTCCCCCAATGAACGACCTAGTTAGTCCGGCGCCGGACTTGATCCAACGAGCGATGACCGACGATGGTGCGTTTCGAGTGATCACTGCGCGGTGCACACAAACAGTCCGTGGCGCCTTGGCCGCTCAGAAAGCCACAGGGCAAACTGCGCGACATCTGGGTGATCTGATTACGGGGTCGATCATGATTCGGGAGACGATGGCGCCGGGCCTGCGAGTCCAGGGGATCCTGAAGCGGACCAAGACCCCAGGCTACCTGCTCGGTGACGCACACCCCTCCGGAAAGTCGCGCGGCCTGGTTGGCGGAACCTTGAAAGGGGAATTTCAAATACAAAACGCGATGCTCCAAATGATGCGTACGCTGCAGGACGGCAGTATTCACCAGGGCGTCGTCTCAGTCCCTGACTCGGGCACGGTGTCAGATGCGCTGATGGCGTACATGCAGGAGTCCGAGCAGATCACCACGATGATCGTGGCCGGCACGCTGCTCGAAGAGGAACACGTGGTCGCGGCCGGCGGATACCTGATCCAGCTGTTACCAGGGGCGCCCGTGGGCCCGCTGGCAGTGATGACCGCGCGATTGGACGACTTCAGCCAACTGGATCGGGTTCTCGGAAACCCCGATTTCTCTCCTGAATGGCTGATGAGCGAACTCCTGTATGGCATGCCCTACACCGAGCTCGGCCAAGCACCGCTCGAGTACGACTGCTGGTGCAGTCGGACCAGCGTCCTTGGCGCGCTCGCCAGCCTCAACCGAAGCGAGGTGCAGAGCATGGTCGAGGACGGCGATGTGCTGGAGATCTCGTGCGACTACTGCGCCACCGAGTACCGAGTGAGCCCGGCGGAGCTGCAGGGACTGCTCAACAAGAACTGAGCTACCAACGGCACCCGGAGGTTTTCTAGGTTTTCTGGCCGTCGGCTACTCGGCAGCCGACGAGCGCCGCAGCTGCACTAAGCGCTCCTTCTGCACTTGGATCGCCACGGGCTCGGGTGCGCTGTCGCTGTGACACGCTGCCTTGGTCTTGTCAGCTCCGACCGCGCTCTTGGTCTTGCTGGCGAGGCGGTGGATTTCCTCGGGCGAGAGCACACCGCGCTTTTCGAGGATCGCTTGCTGGTCTTCATTGAGGGCCGGTGAGCGCAGCACACGCTCGCGCTGAAAACCGTCAGCCTTGCCTGAAGCGAACTCTTGGATCTCTTTCGAGATGCGGACTGAGCACCAGTCGTGGCCGCACATCGCGCAGAAGTCAGTGTCGACGTCGAGATCTTCGTCGTGGTAGGCGCGCGCGAGATCAGTATCGAACGCGAGCTCGAAATGTTGCTCCCAGTTGAGCGCCGCTCGGGCCTTGGTCAACTGGTCATCCCAGTTGCGACTGCCGGGGATACCTAACGCGACGTCGGCGGCGTGAGCTGCGATCTTGTAGGCGACGCACCCCTGCTTGACATCGTCCTTCTTCGGGAGGCCTAGGTGCTCCTTGGGGGTGACATAACACAGCATGCTCGCGCCGTGGTAACCCGCTGACGTCGCGCCGATCGCGCTCGTCAAGTGGTCGTACCCGGGGAACACGTCGGTCACCAATGGACCCAGGACGTAGAAGGGCGCGCCGTGACACACCTGGCGCTGCAGCTTCATGTTGTACTCGATTTGATCGAAGGGTACATGCCCAGGTCCCTCGACCATCACCTGGCACCCGCGGCGCCAGGCGCGCTCAGTCAGCTCGCCCAAGGTATAGAGCTCGGCCAGTTGGGCCTCGTCACTAGCATCAGCCAGCCCACCCGGTCGTAACCCATCGCCCAGAGAGAACGACACGTCATACTCGCGCATGATGTCGCAAATCTGCTCGAAGAGGGTGTACATCGGGTTCTGCTTGTTGTGGACGAGCATCCACTTGGCCAACAACGAGCCCCCGCGGCTGACGATACCGATCAGACGGTTCTTCACCAGCGGTAAGTGTTCATGCAGCACGCCCGCGTGAATCGTGAAGTAGTCCACACCTTGTGCCGCCTGATGACGAAGGGTCTCTAAGATGCACTCTTCCGTCAGGTCCTCGAGCTTGCGCCCGATGATCATCGAGTAAATGGGCACGGTCCCGATGGGGACTCGGGAGGCCCGAATAATCGCATCGCGACAAGCGTCGAGATCCCCTCCGGTGGAGAGGTCCATCACGGTGTCCGCACCCCAATGCTCAGCCCAACGCAGCTTTTCGACTTCCTGCTCAGTTCCCGAAGAAACCGGCGAGGCGCCCATGTTCGCGTTGATCTTCGTCAAGCCCGCGCGCCCGATACACATGGGATCCAGCTGGTACTTCAGGTGCTGGGTGTTCGCCGGGATGATCATGCGCCCCGCCGCGACCTCCTCCCGAACCTGCTCTGACGTCAGGTGGCGTTCACGCGCCGCAACTCGCTCCATTTCTGGCGTCACGACTCCAAGCCGCGCGAACTCCAGCTGGGTCTTGGGCACGAATCCCGCCGGCGCCAGCGCACGCCGCTCGGATCCCTCCGCCAACGTCCACCCGTCGGGCAAGAAATCCCACGCGGTCTTATCGCTCGGCTTCGGCATGCCCGGAGTGTCCGGCGAAGAGTAGCTCAAGGCGCCTCCAATCTGCGGCGCGTTGGCAAAGGACCCGGGATTTGTTCCCTCTCGGGCGGTAGACGGATTCGCAGCTCCTCGGAGGGGAAGGTCGGGCATTGGCCGGTTGTACCTGCGCGGATTGCGCCAATCAACCTGTCGGGCAGTCAGACTGAAGTCCGCTGCTCGCTGGCTGGACTTCTTGGCCTCTAGACCGATTGGTCCTGGCCGGAGATCCGGGAGCTGCGCCACGAAACGAGCGTCTCCATGGCGGGCCCGCTCGATTCGTGCCGGCGTTTTTTCAGCGCGCCCTACCGGGGCGCGGTATAGGGTGCGCCGCGATGGCCTTGCCGACAATCGAGTGGAACGTCAGTCCAACCCTGTTTACCTATCCGGAGTGGCTGTGGTTCCTCCCGGGCGACGGCATCCGGTACTACAGCTTGCTGTATGTCGGGGTGTTCCTGGGTGGCTTCAAGCTGCTCAACTGGCAGATTCGACGCGCCGGCGGTTCCGAGCAAGACGCCAGCGACTTCGTACTCTACGGAGTGATTGCGGTGCTGGGCGGTTCCCGGTTGGGTCACGTCTTCTTCTACGACTTTGAGAAGTTCCGAGAAGATCCGATGTGGCTGTTCAGGATCTGGGAAGGTGGGCTAGCAAGCCACGGCGGCATGATCGGCCTGATCATCGGGATGTGGCTGTTTACGAAGTTCCGTCGACAGTCATTCTTCGAAGGCGGAGACCGCTTCGCGTTCTCTGCGGCGCTAGGCACGATACTGATCCGCATGGGCAACTTGATGAACTCGGAGATCGTGGGCCGCGTCACCGATCAGAGCTGGGGTGTCCGCTTCGTTCGTTACGATGGCCCGGGAGGACCCCTTCGTCACCCCAGTCAGCTGTATGAGATGCTGATGGGGTGCGTGGTGTTTGCCGCCCTGTACGTCATCGACCGCGCCGCGGGGAAAGAGAAGCGCCCGCGTGGCCTAATGCTATCAGCCTTCTTCGCGCTGTACTTTACGGGGCGTTTCCTGATCGAGTTCGTGAAGGAATTCCAGCCGTCAGAGGCCACCGCAGCGCTGACCACCGGCCAGATCTTGAGCATTATTCCCGCGCTGGCCGGGTGTATTGGGGTCTACCTCTCCCTGACCAAGCGCATCCCCGCGAAGTGGAACGTCTTCAAGGCGCCAAGCGACAACGATGACAGTTCCGACAACGACGCGGACGACGACGTCGACGACGTCTTGCTCGACAAGTCGAAGGTCTAGAGCTGGTTATCTCCGAAGCCAGGCTTCAGCCGCGGAGCACGTCCGCGATTGAGTATAGGCCTGGTGCTTTGCCTGAGATCCAGCTGGCGGCTCGGAGCGCCCCGGACGCGAAGATGTCCCGACTGCCAGCGCGGTGCGTCAGCTCCAAGCGTTCGCCAGGACCGAACAAGAACACCGTGTGGTCTCCCGGGACGTCCCCGCCACGCACCCCAAAGACGCCCACTTCGTTTCTCGGGCGCGCACCCACGTCTCCGGCGCGCACGAAAGTATTGACTGCCTCGGGGCGAGCGTCGCGCACCGCGTCCGCTAGGCGCTTGGCCGTCCCACTTGGCGAATCCACCTTTCGATTATGGTGGATCTCGACGATCTCAACGTCGAAGTCAGCCAGGCGTCTCGCGGCCTGCTCAACCAGCTCCGCCAGGACGTGCACCCCGAGGCTCATGTTGCGCGCGTGCAGCAGCGCGATGCGCTCAGACGCGCTCTGAAGCAGGGCTTCTTCGACCGCAGTAAAGCCAGTCGTGCCGCTGACCACCGCCACGCCCTGCGCCATGGCGGCTCTCAAGAGCGGCTTCAGCGCTGGGGGTAAGCTGAAATCGATGACCACCTCCGCACCGCGGAGCCCAGCGTCAACATCCGGTGTCACCGCGACGCCGATATTTGGCATGCCGGCGATCTCGCCAAGGTCTGCACCCACCTGTGGATCATCCGGATGGCAAATCGCCCCGACCAGTTCGATTCCAGGTCGCTCGGCGCAGAGCCGCGCGATCGCCTTTCCCATTCGTCCGGTAGCGCCGTGCAGTGCAATCTTGGTCATCGCTAGCCTCAATTCAGCGGGTGAAGTGGCGGTTTCGTCCGTTCGACAGCGAAACGCAAGGTCTAGTTCATGCCCCGATTTGAAACCGCCGCGGGGGCGGAGTTCGCCGCGAACACAGCGAGACTGCACCGCGCACGGGGATCGACGTTTCTGGGCCAGCGCCGAGCCAAATGGGTCGATTTTTGACGTGAGCGGTGACTAAGCTATCCGTCGCAATGACCACCGCAAAGTATGACGTCACTGGGATCGGCAACGCGATAGTCGATGTGCTCGCGCGTTCAACTGATGAATTCCTGGCCAGCCACCAAATGACCAAAGGCGGAATGGCGCTCATCGACGCCGCCAAAGCCGACCAGCTCTATAGCGAGCTGACATCAGCTATCGAGCAGTCCGGGGGCTCAGTCGCCAACACGATGGCGGGGATCGCGTCGCTGGGCGGACGTGGAGCCTACATTGGCAAAGTCAGGAATGACGCGCTCGGTGAGGCCTTTGCGTCAGACATGCGCCTTGGGGGCACCCACTTCGAGACCGCGCCGCTCAAGCAAGGAGCGGGCACAGCACGCTGCATCATCTTGGTCACCCCCGACGCACAGCGAACCATGAACACGTTTCTCGGCGCCAGCGTGGAGCTGACGCCGGCGGATATCGATCCGGTAGTGATCCAGCAGAGTCAAGTCACCTATCTCGAGGGCTACCTGTTCGATCCCCCGCACGCCAAGCAGGCATTTATCCGCGCGGCTGAGCTCGCTCATGCCGCAGGGCGCGAAGTCGCACTGAGCCTTTCTGATTCGTTCTGCGTCGCTCGCCATCGTGCCGAGTTCCTGGACCTCGTCCATCAGCACATCGACATCCTGTTCGCCAACGAGCATGAGATCACCTCGCTGTACGAATGCGACTCCTTCGACCAGGCGATGCAGCAGGTCCGAGGGCGCTGCAAGGTCGCGGCCCTGACGCGCTCCGCAGCGGGCTCCGTGATTGTCTCGGGGGAACAGGCTGTTGAGGTCGGGGCAGCGCCGGTCAGACAGGTGCTGGATACCACGGGCGCAGGCGACCTTTACGCGGCGGGCTTCCTGTACGCTTACACGCGAGGACGCCCACTCGCGCACTGCGGACGACTCGGGGCGATCGCGGCGGCTGAGGTGATTTCGCACTTCGGTGCACGACCAGAGACGGACCTCAAGGAGCTCGCACGCGAGTGGCTTTGAGCTGCCGCACGTTCATGCCTGTGCGCCCAGCTTGACCCGCGGTGATGGCCGGCAGTCTGACCGGCTGCGTTAGGCGGGCCGCCCGAGGCTCGCGACGAAGAAACCGTCGGTCCCATGCGTGCTGGGTAACAACCGAAACTGACTCACGCTGCCGATGTGCTCAAGGACCAACGGCGCGTCGAACGGTGTCGGCGTCAACACATCTGCAACACGCTGCACGACGTCTTCACATTCGCGAGAAAGGACACTGCAGACGACGAAGACCAGCTGACCACCGACAGCGAGGTGCGGCGCGGCCTGACGCAGAATCGACTCCGCCAGCTGGGCTTGCCGCTCGACGTCGTCCAACGTGAGCCTAAGCGCGATCTCCGGACGACGCCGCAGGGTCCCGCTCCCGCTACAAGGAGCGTCAACCAGAATGCGCTGAAAGTCGGCGTTGATATCGACCGCAGGCGTCCGCCAATCGTGGGTGTATGCGCGAGGTGCCCGGAGCTTCATGCGCCGAAACTCGCTCTCCAACACTTTCAGCTTTTTTGGCGAAAGGTCGCTCACCCACAGCTCGCCCGCCTCACCGAGTTGATCCGCTATGAGCTGAGCTTTTTGGCCACGCCCGGCGCAAACATCCAGCACGCGCTCACCCGGTCGCGCCCCGAGGGCAAGGCCCGCGAACGCGGCCCCTTCTTCTTGTACGGTGAAGTCTCCGGCAGCGTACTCGGGGTGCCGACGCAAGTCCCCCGCGCGGCTGAAACGAAAGAGCCGCGGACACAGGCTGCCAGGTTCACCCTGACTGACCCAGTCCGGAAGCGCCGCCTGCCTCTTGAACAGCGCGCAAACAGGCGTCGTCTCGCGTCGCGCCTCGCTGACCCCCACGAGGCTCTGCGTGGCTTCGGCACCCACCGCCAGGCTCATCTGTTCGCGGAGCCAACTGGGAACACTCTCCAATATCGCCGGCCCCACCTCAAGCTTCGGGCCCTTCTGCAGTTGTCGAAGCACCGCATTCGCGAATCCAGCGACGCCAGCCCCTCGGAGGCGCGAGAGATTCTCAACGGCCTCGTTGACAGCCGCGAATGGCGGTATTCGGTCCAAACACAAAAGTTGATAGGCGGCGATCAAGAGCACGATCAGCACCTGCGGGTCCCCCCCGGCGATGCCCCGGGGAGCGAGCGCCAACAAACGGCGCTCTAGAACAGGCCGGGTACGAACGACGCCATAGCAGAGCTCGGTCGCAAGCGCTCGGTCACGTTCGTCGGGCAACAGGCTGTTTTCCAGCTCGGCGTCCAACGCTGCCGCCGTGAAGGCGCCCTCTTCGAAAACCTGGAAGAGTACCCGCGCGGCAAGCACCCGAGCGCCCTGAGCCGGAGCGCTTCGTTGAGTCTTCTTTTGACTCATCCGATTAGCTCCCGAACATGCCCTTGGATCACGTCCCAGCGCTTCTCAACGTCGTTCTTAAAGGCAACGGTCATCAATCCCAGTATCATCAACAGTCCCATCAAGTGTGCCACTTCGCGGACGCGGAGCGGGATCGGCCTACGCAGCAGTGCTTCAACGGCGAAGAACATGAGATGTCCCCCATCAAGCACCGGGATTGGCAAAAGGTTCAAGAGCCCCAGGTTGATTGACAAGAGCGCCATCACCCAGATGAAGTAGTCGGTGCCCTTTCGCCCCTCCTCGCCGGCAACTTCGTAGATCGTGATCGGCCCCGAGAGGCTGTCCAGGCTGACTCGCCCCTGCGCCGCGCGGACGATCATCCGCAGGATAAACCGGGTCACGTCCACGGTCTCTTCAACCGCTTTGGTCAATGCGTAACGGATCGGCGAAGGATGCTCAACGAGGTCTTCTGGAGCCAGCGGGATCCAGTTCTGCACATTGAATCGGTAGCGCGCAAAAGTCTGCCCGTTGAGGTCGGTGAAGTCTTCGCGACGCATCAGAAACTCACCCGAACGTTTCTGGCCGTCGCGCGCCGCGGTCCACTCGATTTGATGCGAAATGTCCCGTTCCCTCCAGACACGCGCTCTCAGAGTCGACCACGCAGGAAGCGGCGCTCCATCTAACCCGGTCAACCTGTCCCCGACACGCAGGCCGGCTTGGTGAAGTGGAGAGTCCGCAGGCAGGTCAGCGACGTAGAGGTCTGCGATCTCGATCCCGGTTCGTGACAGCAGATCAGTCCCCGTCGCGTGCGGCGTCAGCGCGACAACGCCAGATTGGTACACGGCCATAGACGCGAGCCCGCCCAGCGCCCCTTCGACCGGCACTGGCCGCAAATAGCTCACGGGAGCGGTCTCCCCTTGGTTGCGCTCGAACTCTGCCTCCAGATCCATAAAGCGCCGCACCTCACGCCCCTCGATATGGGTCACGACGTCGAAGGTCCGCAGACCCGCTCGGTAGGCGGGTGAGTCCGCGTCAATCACGCCGATCACAGCCGCGGGAGCGCTCGAAAGAATTCCCACCGAACCCATCCGCTCAAAAGCGCCAAGCTCGCGACGCTCGCCGGACGAGAGAGTGCTGTCAAAACGATCTTCACCCACCACCTCGTTCGCAACGATCTCCACCTCGAAGTGCTTGTTTTCGCGAAACACCTTAATCAGCACCGGCTTCGCCGGGCTACGAGCGATGAGTCGCTTGACCTCATCGAAGGTTCCGACGTCTTCGCCGTTGACCTGCATGATACGATCGCCTGGTCGCAGCACGCCGTAGGCGGGGTGTTCCGGCAACACCCCGCCTACCGTCGGGGGCAAGAAGGGCCCATCGCCCGCGAAAACCGCAAAATAGAGCAGGATCGGGAAGAGCAGATTCATCATCGGCCCAGCGAGGACCACGATGATGCGCTTGTACACGGCGAGGGATTCGAAGGTTCGCTTGCGATCTTCCGGTAGGACGATGTCGGTCTTCGACGACTCTAGCATGCGAACGTAGCCACCCAAGGGAAGTAGCCCGACGCAATACTCAGTCTCACGGCCACGCAAGCGCAGTAACTTAGGACCAAACCCAAGGCTAAAGGTAATCACCTTCACCCCGAACAACTTCGCGAACATGAAGTGTCCAAGTTCGTGGACGAAGATCAACGAACTGACCAGGACAATGAAGTACAGCAAGTCCATAGCTATCCGGCGCGCTCCTGCCGGGATACCAGGTCAACCACGTCGACCGGAACTGGACTTCGAGAAAGATTCGAGCGCGTCATTGCCGCAAGGCGATGATTCGAGCGCGTCATCGCGGCACCGCTCTCGGAAAGCCGCCAGCAGAGGACCCGCCGGGCGGGAAATGATGGCGTGCGCGCGGAAGTAATCGCCAAAAGCCCCACTGCACCTCGGTTCACCTGTTGGCCCTGGGCAGGTGACATCCTGACCACCCGGTCGAGCTGCGGGCTGAGCGGCTTCGGCCCAGCGGGCGCGAACAATCGGCCCAGCGAGCCAGAAAACCCAGCCCCAAAGCCTAGCGGCCGCGGATGCGGGACGTGGACCTCACGGGCGGACCGCCGAGGACAGCTGGCTGTATGAGCGCGCACAGTCCGGACCATTTAGCAGGTTCGTCGCGCCCCAAATAGAACTTGAACGCACATTCCGCGAACTGGCCCGCCAAACCCCCAGAACACGCTGGCACTGCCGACCAGTAGTGACTAGCGTGCAGACCGATTTTCAGGCTGATATCAGCGCGGTACAGCCGCGCGTTCTGACACGAATAGCGAACCGATTCACATGCTCACTTGGGTAGCAAAAAAGTTATTTGGCACGGCAAACGACCGCGCCATCAAGCGAATGACCTCCAGGGTCGATCGAATCAATGCGCTCGAAGACTCCATCAAGAAGCTGAGCGACGCCGAGCTCCAGGCCAAGACCGCAGAGTTCAAACAGAAACTCGACAACGGCGCCAGCCTTGACGACATCCTGAATGAGTCCTTCGCGGTCTGCCGCGAGGCAGGGCGTCGGGTACTCAAGATGCGGCACTACGACGTGCAGCTGGTCGGTGGTCTGACGCTCCACAGCGGGTGCATCGCCGAGATGAAGACGGGCGAGGGAAAGACGCTAGTCGCTACCCTGCCTATTTACCTAAATGCGCTGGAGGGCAAGGGCGTCCACCTGGTCACCGTCAACGACTACCTCGCGCGACGCGACGCCGAGTGGATGGGCAAACTCTACAACTGGCTCGGTCTCAGCATCGGCGTCGTGGTCAACCAGCAGGACGACGCTGAGAAGCGCGCCGCGTACAAGGCCGACATTTGCTACGGCCAAAACAACGAGTTCGGTTTCGACTACCTCCGCGACAACATGAAGTTCTCAGCGCTCGACTATGCTCAGCGCCCGCTCAACTTCGCCATCATCGATGAAGTCGACTCGATCCTGATCGATGAAGCCCGCACGCCGCTGATTATCAGCGGTCCAGCGGAAGCGGCGAGCGAAATGTACCGCACGCTCAACGAGATCATGCCCGACTTGCGCAAAGACGAGCACTACTTGGTCGACGAGAAGGCGTTCAGCGCAACCCTGACGGACGAGGGCGTTGAGACGCTGCAGCGCAGGGTCGGCATCAGCAACCTGTATGAGCCGGTTCACGTGCGCACGCTCCACATCGTGAACCAGCTGCTGCGTGCCCACGCGCTGTACAAGCGAGACGTTCACTACATGGTCTCTCGCGAAGGCAAGGTCATGATCATCGATGAGTTCACCGGGCGCGTGCTCGGTGGGCGTCGCTGGAGCGACGGCCTGCACCAGGCCGTGGAAGCCAAAGAGAACGTCCGCATTCAGGAAGAGAGTCGCACGATGGCGACGATTACCTTCCAAAACCTGTTCCGTATCTACAAGAAGCTGGGCGGCATGACCGGCACCGCGCTCACTGAAGCCCAGGAATTTCACGCCACATATAAGCTCGACGTTACGGCGATTCCAACGAATCGCGGCATCTCACGTGTCGACGATGAGGACGTCGTCTACAAGACCGAGCGGGAGAAATTCACTGCTGTCATTCGAGACATCTTGGAGAAGCACGAGCAAGGGCGTCCCGTCCTGGTCGGCACGACCAGCGTCGAGAAGAGCACGGCCATCGCGCGCATTCTCGCAAAGAAGGATGTGCCGCACAACGTGCTCAACGCGAAGCACCATGCAAATGAAGCCTTCGTCGTCGCTCAGGCGGGGCGGAAGAACGCAATCACCGTATCGACCAACATGGCGGGTCGAGGCACCGACATCGTGCTCGGTGGCAATCCAGAAATGCTGGCGCGCCTTGAGTTCAAGGAGGCCAACCGCTTGCCCGACGCCGAGCCCGAAGCGTTCGCTGCCATGGTCAAGAAGCACGAAATCGAGTGTGCCGCACAACACGACGAGGTGATTGCTCTCGGTGGTCTGCACATCCTCGGAACCGAACGGCACGAGTCGCGCCGCATCGACAATCAGCTCCGAGGTCGCGCTGGCCGCCAGGGCGACCCCGGCTCGTCCCGGTTCTATTTGTCGCTTGAAGACGACCTGATGCGCATCTTCGCCGGTGACCGCGTCAAGAACATGATGGACCGCATGGGCATGCCCGATGACGAGCCCATCGAACACCCTTGGGTCACCAAGAGCGTTGAGAACGCGCAGCGAAAAGTCGAGATGCGTAACTTTGACGTCCGCAAGAACTTGCTTGAGTTCGACGACGTCATGAACGCCCAGCGCAAGACGGTCTACGCTCTGCGTCAGTCAATACTGATGGGCCGCTACTCCCCTGAGGAGGTGGACGAGCTGGGTAAACCGACGGGGCACTTCCGCAAGGTCCAAGTGTCCGATCGGATCCGCTCGGAGTCGCACTCACTCGCAGGTCAGCTGCTTGCAATGTTCGCGGAGCCGGCAATTCAATCTGAGACCAGGGACGGCAAAGTCTTTGGCCCCAGTCGCGAGCAGTTCGAAAAGGCGGAAAAGGTCGTCGACCAGGAGAGCCTGCAGCGCGAAGTTTACCAGCTGTGGGGCGTCAAGATCGAAGTCGGCGAGCGCATCCGCAGGACGCCCGCTGTGTTCTACGATGAGCTCACCGAGCTGGTCTCGCAGGGACTAGCCGAACAAAGAGAACGACTACTGGACCTGATGGACAAGATCATCAGCGCGATGGTGGAGGAATCCTGCCCTGAGACTCGGCAACCTGAGGATTGGGACTTCGCGGGCGTCAAGAAAGGCTTCAAGGACCACTTCGGCATCCCACTAGACGAAGAGATCAATGATCTTGGCGACGCAAGTCAGGTGGTCAAGACTGTGTTCGCGGCCGCCGAGAAGGTCTTCCTGCAGCGAGAGGAGCAGTTCGGCCTCGAGAGCTTGCTGCGCGTTTTCCGTCATTTCTACCTCGAAGAAATCGACAGCTCGTGGGTCGACCACTTGAGCAGTATGGAGCATCTGCGCGACGGC
>JBDKJZ010000074.1:0-14360 GCA_039796375.1 Pseudomonadota bacterium | reverse complement strand
GTTGCCGTCGTCGCACTCCTCCCCGGGGCTTTTGAAGTTGTCACCGCAACCGGTAGCGACGCAGCGCCCGCCAGCGCAGCTTCTTCCCGCTCCGCAATCAGCCCCGTCCATGATATTCGAACCCGCAGCGCAGGTGTGCGCGCGCAGGTCGCAGGTCTCGTCGCCATTGCAAACATTAGAGTCGTCACAGTCCAAGGCCTCGGCGCAGCTATACTTGCAGCCCAGCTCACAACCGTCGCCGCTAACTAAGTTCCCATCGTCGCACTCCTCTGAATCGGGATCGTGCACACCTTCGCCGCAGCGGCTCGGACTACAATTGCCAGCTTCGCAGAAGTAGTTGCCGACACCGTCAGGGATGGCGCAAGCGATGCCGTCGTCCCCTCGCGTTCCCGCGTAGCATTCGTGTTCACGACACACCTCAACGCCGTTGCAGACGTTGCTGTCGTCACAATCGTCATCGAGCATGCAGGAGTACATCATCGTACCGCCGTCGGGTGAACCCGCGTCCACCCCAGGCGGAGGCTCCACGGGATCGTCGCCCCCATCAAGCGGGCTAGAGTTGCCACCAGCGTCGTCGTCTCCGGCATCACCTACCGGACGTTCCTCGGGCGCGTCATCCCCCGGAGAGGCGTCCCGATTGCCCTCATCGTCGGCGACATCGTCACCTGCGTCGCTATCCCCTTGTGAAAAACTTCGCTCGGTTTCACTGCACGCAGCAACTAGCGCAACTGCCCCCAACACAACACCCCACCTCGAAGCCAACCGCAATGTCTTCATGTCTGATCTCCTAAAGCGCAGACCCCACAACATCCCGAGCTGGGACCGTGGTAGCGCGCAAGCCTAAAACAAGAAAGGAACCTATGGAAGGTAGTCTAACCACATGGGCGCGCCAGCTACGCTGCGGCATGAAGGGCAGACTTGCTGAATCCCGTTCACCTTTAGGGCGCTGTCGGGGGGTCGGGGGCCCCTTCATTCTGTTCACGCTGCACCGGCCTGCGACCTTTGGCGCCCGAGCGGCCAAACCTGGCGCGGGCGGCGGCGTTCGCCTGGTCCACGCGCGGACCAGCCTGAGTCTTGCTTGAGCGAGACGGTGCCGGCGCCCGGGCGGTACGCACAATTTCCCCGACGCGCACGTCACCCCAGTCAAAGTGCACGTCGCGCCGATAGTGCGAGAGCTTGTCGCCCCCGTAGACCCAGACCTTGAGCGGACTGTACTCCATGCGTACCAGAGGAACGAAGTGACCCGAATCTGCCCAGTCTAAGACATCCAGCCGCCCGAGGGTTCGGCGCACAATCAGCGCTCCGCAGCTGCGTAGGGGTGGGATACCAGCACAGCCGGTGGCCAGTAGAAGGTCTTCGTTGGCGACCGGTTTCCACTCCCAGAGGCTCGCCACTCGAAAGACCCCCCGTTGCTTCATCTTGGTTTGAATGTCCTCGGGCATGCTCTTCTCGAGCGTCGACATCAAATCGCGATCGGGCCGAAGAACGCGTCTAAGCGCCTGCCCCTTGTTCACTCCTATCGTGACCTCGGCTGTGTTGCGCTGTCCTTGGCAGCAGCGAAATCCTACGGTGGGGTCCCGGCTACCCTGGGGTGCGGGTTTTGCGTTCGCGCAGCGTCCGACCACGCGCCCTTCCGTGTCGGTGCCGCCTCGCAACGCGAGTTCGTCTCCGTCGGTGGCGCGACCCCAGAAGCTATCAGTCCACTCCCATAAACTGCCGTGGAGGTCATGCACCCCAAACTCCGAGCGACAACCGAATAGGTAGCCGCTCGGTAGCGTGCGTGGCGGACCACCTGTCCCGCAGCTCGCCTCTTGGTAGCGGTTGCCATACTCGTAGGTCAGGTTTCGCGGTCCTTTGCAGGCCCTTTCCCACTCGAGCTCCGAGCAAAGGCGTTTGCCTTTCTCCTCGCACAAGGCTCGCGCCTCCTCCTGGGTCACGTTGGTGATAGGAATGGCGCCGGGCTCGTTGGGAAAAGCGAACTGGTCAACCAAGAAACCCTCAAGTATCAGCTGCTCACCGGGCATCTCTTGATCGGCTTTCCGAGGCAGCTGTTCTTTCGGCGTACCCGCGACGAGCGCTCCCCCGGGTATCCACACCATCCCAGGCGGTGCAGGCAAAGCCTTCTCAGGCGCCGCCCAGCCACGGGGCACTCCGGCGTCTGCGCTCCCCAAGGTAGAGCTGGCCACGACTTCGGCTGCAGCCACAGGAGCGACCTCGTTGTCTCTGCAGCTAGTCAGAACGATCGCGAGCGACACGCCACACCAAATTCCACGGAGGGCAAGCAGAACTACTTGGCGAAATCTGCGTTGCTCAGCCATCAGTTCGATCCTCACGCTCGCGAAGCCCCAGCTCCTTCATCTTCAGCTGCAGTCCTTTGCGAGAAATCTTGAGGAGGCGCGCAGCGTGGGTGACGTTCCCGTGTTTCTGATCGAGGGCACGCTGGATCAGACCTCTCTCCAGCCGCGACGTCACCTCTTTAACGTGGGCTTTCAAGCCTAGACTCTGGTCTTCATCGTCGCCTTGAGGGCGCTTTTCGGCGATAGGCTCCTGAGGAAAATCCATCGGCCCGACCTGGCCTCCGTCACAGAACAGTACCGCGTACTCAAGAAGATTCTCCAGCTCTCGCACGTTCCCCGGAAAGGAGTAGGCGTAGAGCACCTCCAGCGCCGCGTCAGAAATACCACTCACTTGCTTCTTCAGGCGCTGGTTGAACTTCTGGATGTAGTGGAAACACAGGGGTGCGATGTCCATCTTTCGCTCACGCAGCGGTGGAAGCGCGATGGGCACAACGTTCAGGCGGTAAAACAGGTCTTCTCGAAATCGGCGCTGAGCGACGTGAACCCGAAGGTCGGTCACACTCGACGCGACAAGCCGAACGTCGACGTGGATGGTCCTCACACCGCTGACGCGCTCGAACGCCCCTTCTTGAACGGCGCGCAGCAGCTTGCTCTGTACCTCAATCGGAACGTCTCCGACCTCTTCGAGGAACAACGTGCCGCCATGCGCGAGCTCGAAGCGTCCGGGTCTGGAGTGCACAGTCCCCCCGAAACTCATACTCTCAGCTCCAAACAGTTCGCTCTCGACGTATTCAGGGGCGAGCGCTGCGCAGTTGACCTTGATAAACGGACGACCCCGACGACTAGAGTTGTCATGGATTGCACGCGCCAAGGCGTCTTTTCCCGTGCCGCCTTCTCCGATCAGCAAGACCGTGGTTGGCGTGTCTGCCACACGGGAAAGGACTTCTGCGAGGTTGCCGATGGCGTCGCTGACCCCAATCAGCCCAAACCCAGAGGCTTCGGGGAGCAGGCGAGCATCCGTCGCAGACAGACGCCGCGTGTCGAGCGCCTTTCGAACAATTGCCCGTACCTCGTTCTGCTCGAATGGCTTAGTGATGTAGTCGAACGCGCCCGTCTTCAACGCTTCGACGGCGTTATCCACGGTCCCGTGCGCGGTGATGATGATGACCGGCAACTCCGGTTCAAGCTGCAGCGCAGCTCGAAGCAGACCCATGCCGTCCAAGTTGGGCATCTTCAGGTCGGTGATCACCAGATCGACGTGATGCTCACGGAGCAACTCTAGACCGATGGCGCCGTCCTCAGCCGTGTGCACATCATAGCCGTCGCGCTGCAGTTGCGCGGCCAGCACGCGACGCAAGTTCGGCTCGTCATCGACAACTAAGATCTGCTGACGCCGCTCAGGGAGCATAGAATGGCGCCTGGGTATTCAGAGTTAGGGCGCGCAGCGGCCAACCAGCGCCTTCTCAGGTAGCAGGGCAGAGCAAAGGAACACGGCGGTCTTGCCGTTGCCCGGGGCACCGGCAACGACCACATCGCGACTCTCCTTCTGACTCTTCTTCTGACGAACGGCAGTGACCGAGTGCCCTAGGCGGTCCCGCGCTTCAGCTGAAGAAATGTAGAGCACATCGGTCAGCGCATGGGGTGCGTTGCCTTCTGCGTCATAGACCAGCACGGAACCCGCTTCGGATTCTCCAAAGACTTTCATTCCAGGGGCGCCCACTAAGACTTCCCCGTCGCCGTCCCCGTCGAGATCACCCACCGCCAGAGAAGCGCCAAACTCCGACTCTTCGCATCCAGAGAGAGCCAACCTTGAGCCGCAAGTGAATGACGCGATCACCGCGTTGCTAGGGAGCCCGGAGAGCGAGCATTCAGCCGTGAACGCTTCGGGTAGCTGGTCCAACGCGGCCCCTGAGAAAACGGTGACAACGCCGTTTTCCGCAATCACCAGATCGTCAAACTCGTCCGCATTGACCCGGCCTGTAGCGAGCGTCCGTCCGAAACCCTGACGGCTCCCGAAACAGCCGACCGGGGTCACGTCACGGCCTGCAGCGTCCGCGCCGGAGCGAAAGAACCAGACTTGGCCCTCAACGGGAGCCGCGACGGCCATCAATCGGGCAGACGTGTCGGGCTTCCCTAGACGCAGCACGGCCACCTGAGAACCGAAGGAGGTCGGCCGCTTGGCGTCTCCCGGCAGCTGCAAAGGCACTGGGACGGTACTGAGTCGAACGGGCGGCGGATAGTACCACGCAGTCTGTTGCTTCGGCAGAGCCGCAACAAGCGAATAAGCTTCAGCCAGATCGCCGACGGTCTCGCCCGCGATGAACAGCGGCTGGTGTTCACCGTTCATGTTGAAGCGACGGTCCCGCGCCTTGACCACCCCGTCTGCAACGCGGAGTGGAATGTCGGAGCTGTCTTGGCAGCGTACAATAAGCCCTGCGCCTTGGCCGTTCTTAGCCGTCCCCCAACCATACGCGAAGCAGATGTCGCGCTGCCTGGAAGCGTTGTCCATAGGGATCGCAGCGGAGCGATCCGCGGTGACGCAAGGATCCACGGACGCTCGATTGGTCGGGCTACAGTAGGCGCCCGGGCTAGCGTCCGCACTCGGACTCTGCTCTTTACCGATGCTGTAGACAGCCGCCTCGGAACCACCCGGAGCCCCGCCGACCAGTACCATTGACCGAGTTCCGTCGCTGGTGCCAACGACGCTTCGTCCGAAACCGCCGCGCACCCCCTGGCTCGGGTTGAGCAAGACGACTGGCGCGGTATCTTCCAGATCAAACTCTCTCCAGTCACAGCTGGCGCCTAGCGTCGCGGCGGTCGCGACGAGGAAAAACAAGCGCTTCATTAGAATTGGCCTCCGATAAACAGCCCTGCAACGTCTCGCGATATGGCCGGCGTCACGAGCAACCGGGAGGGACCTTCAGCCCCTCTTGACCGGACCACTTCGCGGGCTAGCCGGTGCAGTCTAGGGCGGGAAAACTGGGCGGCTGGGAGTCTGGCCATGGGGTCCTCGAACTCCAGCAATTCTCCAAGCTTGTGGGACGACTCAGGCAGCGGATCTTTGATGAAGTTCCAAGTTGCAAACCCCGCTAGCACCCCCCCAGCAGCGAAGCCCACGTCCGCTCCGATCGCGTACCAACGACCGCGGGTGATTCGAGAGTCCTCAGCCTCAAGAGTCCCCCGACCTCGCTCAACTTTCAGATCCTCCTTCAATTGCTCAGACTCGAGTCCGAAATAGATACCGCCGCCGATCAGGCCCGTCGCGATCACCGTCTGGGCCCACGCCGCACCTCGCGGATACTTCGGTATCATGTTGACCACGATCGGTAGAATTTGGCCTTTAGGGACGGTGATATCGGCTTCAAAATCTTTGTATCCGTCGGCGGTGACCAGTACGCGATGTATCCCGGCGCTAACCCGGACATCGAGAGGCTTGGTCCCTTTGCGCCAGACACCCGCATCCTGACCATCGAGCGCGATCCGCACGTCGGGGATCTCGCGGCGGTCACTTATGTCCGGCTCCACGTGCAGGTTGGCGCTGACTCGTAGGAACCCGTAGTTCACTCGCGCTAGCCGTGCCTCGACTTCCTTCCGCTCGCCACTCTGGAGCTCAACCCGCTGGCGGAGGGGCTGGAACCCGGGCGCTTCGATCAAGATCTCGTGAACGCCGGCAGTCACCAACTCACCGTACGGAGTTGTGCCCCACTCGGGCTTCGTCTTCTGTGCGTCATCAAGCCAAAGATGCGCGCCTTTGACGTTGCTCGACACCCGCAGGAAGGCCATGAAAACCCCCTGCGAGAGGTTCGCTTTAAAATGGTGCACATGGCCCGGCGAGACGCGAAGGCGCGTGTCGCTGGCGTTATACTCGGCGAACTTGTCGATCACGACGTGATACAGGCCAACGCTCAACGAGAGACTTGCTGGGGCTGTGGTCGTCACAATTTCAGCCCACTCGGCGTTCGCTTGCCCGCGCTTGAATGGGGCTGCGTTCTCCGAAGAGGGCCGGAACACCCGCACCGGAGCGCCCTCTGGCTCGCTTTCGACGATCACCAACGAGCGCATGCTCTCGGAGCCGATTTCGCCTGGCGGCGGCGGCGGCGGCGGCGGAGCAGACCCCGGGATGGCCGATTGAATCGTCCCTTCAAGGCGCCCCACACGCTTCTTGACTTCCTCCGTGTCCGGAGCATCGGGATCGATGCGCATGTACTCGCGGTACTTGGCGAGCGCCTCTTCGCTCTTGCCGAGCTTCTCGAAGCAGACGCCCGCGTTGAACAAGAACGCCGAGTAAGGGTGGTCGGCGTACCCAGCCTCGAAGATCTTGGCGGCGCCCTCGGGATCCCCTCCAACGAACAACGCGAGGCCGTCCTCCATCCGCTGACGCACCAGGTCGATCTTTTGAGCCCCGGACTGCGCGAAGAGCTCGCCGCCGCTCAAACTCGTGGCTAGCCAAAAGGCCAAGGACAATAACCAAAGCAGCTTGATGCGCTTGTTGAATTCCCGCACGGGGCTAGCTGACTCTGAATCGGTCCCGGTGACAAGCCTGAACTAGGGGACGAGTTCAGCACCGGCCCCACTGGAATTTCGAAGCGATTCGCGAGTATTCGGCTGTGTCTCGGGCCGTTTTTCGGGGCCCAGCCGACGCCGGAGCCGCCCTACTTCCGAGAGCGCGCCGAAATTTCGACGGCTCCGCGAGCGCTGAACTTGAGGAACGAACGGACACCGGGCTATGTTGGCGGGTCAGCGAGGACTGGGATGCCGATTGACGGTTCTCGCTGTGAGCCAAGCTTGAGGACAAGCCCAGATGCGCTTCCCGACCACCCCGCGAATAGTCCCCAGTGTAGCGTCGCTCTCCTGCGGCTTACTCATGGGTCTGAGCATTCTGCTCAGCAGAAGTGCGCTGGCACAAGAAGCGGCAGCTGCCTACCCAGAATGCGACGCGCAACTAGCAGACACTGCCGCCGCCAAGGGGGCGTTTCAGGCGGGAACCGCCGCATTCAACGAAGCTGACTACGATCGGGCTATCACTTATTGGGAAGACGCGTACCGGCGAGACTGCAGCGCCCACGCGCTCCTGAAGAATCTGGCGCGCGCCTACGAACTCAACGGGATGTTTGCCAAGGGGATTGTCGCGCTGGAAACCTACCTGCGGCGCAATCCGGGCACAGACGAAGTCGCGACGATTGAGCGGCGGATTGCCAACCTGAAGTCCAACGTCAGCGAGCAAGCCGCAGCCGATGAGCGCGCCGTTGAACCCAGCAACGCTGAACCCAGCAACGCTGAACCCAGCAACGCTGAACCCAGCAACGCTGAACCCGCTCAGGCGCCACCGGTTACAGCTGAGGCTGACACCGAGTTCTTCTCCAAACCCGTACTCCCGTTGGTAGTCGCCGGCGCAGGCGGCGCAATCGCCATCGTGGGCTCGGTCATGTGGGGCGTCGCGGTCAGCGACGTCAACGCGGCCGCTCAGCTCTGTGGGCTCCCCGCCACTCGGCAGCGCTGCCCACCAGAGGCCAAGACAAATGGCGACGCCGCCCAGGACCGCGTCGGGACCGGAGTCGCAGTAACCATCGTCGGTGCCGCCATCGGGGTGGGGGGGCTAATCTGGTACTTTAACCAACCCGAACGGTCCGACGCCGCCGTCTTCACTCCGGCGGTCGCACCGGGCTTCGCGGGCGTCGCGTATAGCGGCCGCTTCTGATAGCGGGCGCTGTTTCTTAGAGTTCCGACTCGGGTGCGGCTTCTGCAGCCGGGGCCGGTTCCACCCGACCGGGGCCGGTGGTCTGAAGACTGGACGGGGCTCCGGACCCAGCGGGCGAAGGTTTCTCTGCAGCCTTGGGGTGTTTCCCCTGAGTGGGTGACTCCTTCGGCGAGTGGACCCGCTGCTTCACATACGCCGGGACCGGTGGCGCGGGAAACGGCGTCTCGCTGGATGAGCCCCCGCAAGAGGTGAACAAGACAGGAGCCGCAAGTAGTAACACGGAGAGCCGACCAGCCCAGTTCTGGCGAATCGCGCGGGGGGGTTCGAACATACGACGGCCCCTACCACATCGTGGAAAAAAGGACTAAGGAGACTCGGGTGATCGGACGACTCGTCGGTAGGCTCGTCTCGGACGACGTGGATGGGGCCATCCTCCTCGACGTGTCGGGTGTTGGCTACGAGGTCACCGTGCCGCTCGGCTCGGTTGGCCGCGCTCGCGGACGCGCCAAGGCCGATACGGTGGACCTGACGCTATTCATCCACACTCATGTGCGGCAGGACCATTTCGATCTATTCGGGTTTGCGTCGCCCGAAGAACGGATCGTTTTCCGCTTGTTGCTCGGCCTCCCCGGCGTCGGCCCGAAACTCGCTCTAGCCGTACTGAGCGCCCTCCCGCCCGAGGAACTCAGCCAAGCCGTACAGGCAAACGATATCAAGCGATTAAATAAGATCTCCGGGGTTGGAAAAAAAACGGCCGAGCGGCTAGTGCTCGAGCTCCGCGAGTCCCTGCCCAAGTTGGGGCTAGGTCAAGGCAGAGCCAAGTCGGAGCTATCTGCCCCGTCTAGCGACGAAGGACGCTTGATTGGCGCCTTGACGAACATGGGCTACAAGCCCCCGGAGGCGGAGCGGGCCGTCAAGGCCCTCGCTGCGCGTCTTGGAAAAGAGCCGATCAGCGACTTGTTGAGGGCAGCGCTGGCCGAACTGGCGAGCTGATGAGTCCAGAGAAGCGAATAGGCCCTAAACGTCTCTTCTCCAAGTTCGGATTCCATCGTAAAAGGACGCAAGTTCAGGCGAGCACGCGAGTTCAGTGGTGCGGCTCGGGAGGAGGCAGAGAGTGATTACCTGCGGGAAATGCGGCAAAGATAACCAAGACCACTACAAGTTCTGTTTGGGGTGCGGCGCTGAGTTGAGCAAAGACTCAAAGGCACCCAAGCCGTTCTCACCGCAGACGCCTTCTCACGGTGTCCGCGCGGCGGCGCAGCCAGCCCCACAACCGGCGCGCGTAGAACCAGCCGGCATCCCCGCTGCTGCTTCACCCGCAAGCGCCTCAAGCGCAGCGGCGAGCGCTTCGGTGCCCACGGTCGAGTGCCCGCAATGCGGACATATCAACCCAACGAACAACCGATTCTGCGCGTCTTGCGGTTACAACTTAGGAGCGCTCTCTGCGCAACAGCCAGCGGCAGCGGCGAGCGTTCGTCTCGCCCCGTCCAGTAGCAGCGTCCTCCTCACTGCCTTGCGCGCAGATGGGACTGAAGCCGGCAGCTGGCCTTTGCCGGACGCTCCGAAAACTGTCGTCGGACGTGACACCGGCTCTGTGTTCGCCGGTGACAGTTACCTCTCGCCCCGACACGCGAGCTTCACCCGGGCGGGAGGTCGGCTTACCGTCCGCGACGAAGCGTCGCTGAACGGTGTTTACCTCAAGCTTCAACCCCACGCGCCGTGGCCCTTGGGCTTCGGTGACGTATTCCGGATTGGGCAGGAAATCATCCGCGTTGAGCCCCTTGAGCGACAGACCCACGCCGGCGATGGAGTCATGCGATTGGGCAGCCCTGTCGATGGGTACGTCGCTCGCCTCGCCCTCGTCATTGGTCGAGACACTACCGGTAACGCGTTTCCAGTGCCCCGCTCCGGCGTGCATATGGGTCGCGAGCGCGGAGATATTCTGTTCTCCGAAGACGGCTATGTGAGCGGCCTCCACTGCGTGTTCGCACCTGGCGACGACGGGCGGCTGTATCTGACTGATCAGCAAAGTTCTAACGGAACATTCGTGCGGCTGTCCGCTGAGCACCACCTGTCGAACGGCGACATCCTGCTCATGGGGCAACAGTTGTTCCGAGTGGACTTTGTCGGATGACGCATGAGCGAAACGGGTTCGAAGACTCGGATTCGCGTGGTCGCCGCAGTCGTTGAGCAGGACGGTAAGTACCTGATCACTCAACGGCGGGCGACCGCGGTGCTCCCACTCATGTGGGAGTTCCCCGGAGGGCGCGTCGAAGGCCACGAAAGCGATGAGGCGGCCCTCACCAGGGAGGTGCGCTTCCGACTGGGTGTCGAGGTGAGCGTCGGAGCGCTCATCAGCTATGTGAAGCACGACTACGAGCGCTACGTCGTCGACCTGCACCTCTATGAATGTGAGATTAGGAGCGGCGAGCCCGCGGCGACCAACGTAAACGCGTTCAAGTGGGCACAGAGCTCGCAGTTCGAGGACTACTTGTTCACTCCTGCCGATGAAGCCAGCGTCTCCGCTCTGCTCGGTTTGCATGACGCGGGCTAACCTCGGTTCCAAGACTCCGTAGCGCCCGCTACCGCAGCCAGTCCGCAACTGCCACCGCCCATGGGCGAGAGGCGAGCGTGACCACTTCGTCTCTATGCACCGAAGCACTCGCCTGGCTCTGGCAGGTTGTGCTCTCCCCGGCCATTGAGGCACTTGCACCGAGCCGTTGTGCGGCGTGCGGTGAAGAGCTTCCCGGAGCGCAGCTCTTCTGCGACGCGTGTCGGGCAGAAGACCCAATTCAGGGTCCGAGTGCCCCTCTTCAGGTCTCGGGTGTGCCGGTGTTCACGATGGGTCCATTCGAAGGAAAGCTGCGACAGGCCATCACTCGGCTCAAGTATGAGAACCACCCCGAGCTCGCAGCTCCTATCGCTGCGACCTTGTGGCGGAGCCTGGGTTGCCAGCCGATAGGTCCCGACGCCGTGCTCGTCCCTGTCCCGCTGCACCCGAAGCGATTCGCTGACCGTGGTTACAACCAATCCGCGCTCTTAGCGCAGGAGTTGAGCGCGCTGAGCGGCCTGCGCGCCTCGCCCAGGGGCCTCTGTCGAGTGACAAACACTGAACAACAAGCGCGCCTCAAACGAAAAGAGCGGCTACAGAACCTCAGCGCCCAGATAGTACCCGGAAAGTTGGGCTCAGGCGAGAAAGTCGTATTGGTTGATGACGTGTTCACGACGGGCGGAACAGCTGCCGCCTGCATAGAGGCGATTCGCGCAGCCGGGTCCGAGCCAGTGCTCGTGGTCGCCGTCGCCCTCACTCCCCACTCGAGCGCCGACAAGCCTCAGCCGAGGATTTTGCGCGCCTCTGGCGGAGTCACTGCGTTGGCTTCGGACAAGGCGGCCTCCACCGCCTCGACGAGACGCTGAGCGCGAGCGACTTCGGCTCGCAGACTCGCCAGACGAACGGGAAGCGAATTGCGCAGGACGAACCTACGCAATAGTGGAAGTGCCAAGCTGGGGCGCTGCAGCTGTATCAGGAGCTCTCCCCCCACCCAATCCACAATAGCGGGCTGGCGCTCGAGCTCTGAAAGGCGTTCGTACGCGGCGGCTAAGTCAGCCGGCTTGGATTGAGCCGCGAGGGCCAAGGCGTGAAGCGCCTGGTGGATGGCTTTATGTTTGGGGGCCCAGCGAGCCGAGCGTTCGAGCACTCGCTCGGCCTCGGCGTAGCTCCCAAGGGAGTAGAGCGTGCTCCCGAGCGACCAAAGCTGAAATCCACGCCGCCTCGCGGGAGCGACTCGGCTTGCGAGCCTAAGGTGCCCAAGTGCAGCATCGAAATCTCCCAGGGCTGAAGCCGCTCGCGCCGCGTCGTGATGCGCAAGCTCCCGAGTTAAGCCTTCTGGGTCGACGTTAGCGGTTGCGCTCAGCTCCACCATTTGTTCGGAGATCGCCCGGGCGTCCGCGTACCTCTCTTGCTCTAAATGGGACATATACAGCTGTCTGAGCAGCATCAGCTGGGTGTCGGCAGCTAGCTCCGACACCGCAAGGCCAACCGTGGCGTACTTCGCGCGGAGAGTCGGATCTTGAGCGCTGATCGCCTGGACCAGACACCGCTCCGCCGAGGAGTCGAGAGCGGTTCGCTTCGAGCGACGATCAGTAGGTTTTCGTAAACGAGCCACGCGTCACACTCCTCCCAAAGGTAGCAGCACCTGGACACCCGTCCAGATTTGGCCTGACTCTGGCGAAAACTCGACTTTGAACTTGCGACTGAAGAACTCAAACCCCATGGTTGGGCGGCTAATCCCCTCCGAAGTCGCACATGCGTACCCCTCCCCGAAATAGCTTCATTGCGCGTCCTTGGCCCACATTTGGGCGTCTGATACTCGCGTGCCTCGTGGTGGTCGCGCCGACCGGCTGCGGAAAGCCGCTGACGCTTCAAGACTGCGAGCAGATTGTGACTCGGATCACCGAGCTTGAACTCAAGGAGGCCGCCGTCTCCGACCCAAACCAGGTGAGTGCTCAAATCACGGAGACGCAGAAGACTTTTAAGGAGAGCATGCGGAAAGACTGCGTCGGCCGGAGGCTCCCCGCGAGCGCGCTTGAATGCGTGAACCAGGCGACAACCGCGAAGCAGCTAGTCGACGAATGCTTCGATTGATCAGCGGTCTAGCGTTCCTTGTTACCGGTTGCGCTGAGCCGCTCGACCTCCGCGAATGTGAGCGATTGCTCGACCACTACACGGAACGCCTGGTCCGGGACGAACACCCGACAGCGCCCGACTCCCTGGTCCTCCTAAAACAAGTGCAGGCGAAGCAGCTGGCGAAGCAGGAGCCCGCCTTCGAGTTCGAGGCTTGCACCGATAAGGTCAGCCGACGGCAGTTCGAGTGCGCGTTGGCAGCGGTCGACGTTGACGGCATCGAACGTTGCCTGGTCCTGTAGCCGCGCTCCGCGAAACCGACAGCTCAGCTGCTCGCTCGAATCGTCATCTGCTCCCCACCTGGGAGCGCCCCCCAGGTGAATCTCTCAAAACCAGCCGCCCGCAGCAGTCCCTCCACTTGCACCTTGCGCAGGTAATGGTGCGCGATGTCGATTCGAAGTGAGAGGGTCTCGTCCGGAGTTTGAAGCAGGTAGTGCACGTCCATCAGTTGCTTGGAGGGCCACCAGCTATTCTGCTCGAACACACGAAACACCCGATCTGCGACCGTCATCTCAACCAAGAATTCGGGCTCATCCTCTTCAGGCTCCGACGTCACTTCCCCTGCATCTTCGTCCAAATCATCCCCAAGATAGATGTCGAACAGGAGCTCGCCTCCCTCCGCGAGGTGCGTGCGGGCGCCGATCAGACACGCAAGCTGAGACTCCCGGGGGACGCACAGTAGACCGTTGTAGGGGATCAGGACGCGGTCGAACCTTCGCCCTAGTTCGAGGTGGGCCATATCGCCCAAGAGAAGCGGAACATCGTCTTCTAAATGTTCTCGCGCCAGCTCGAGCATACTTGAGTCGTTGTCAACTCCAACTCGCGTGCGGATAGTCAGACGGGACAGGACCCGAGCCGAGCCCACGCCAAGTTCAAGCACGCTTTCGGTGCCTGCGCAGGCTGCTTGATAGAAGGCCACGTCACCAGGATTCCCCCGGTTCATCTCCGTGTAACACTCAGCGATTAGTCGACCAGTTGTATCAGACATCAGGAAACCTGGACTAGCGCGGCAGCATGCGCTCAAGCTTGGTAATCGCCCCGCCGACGTCGGGCGTAGCGTGGAGCACCCCCGCCATAGCATCCCCACGCTGAGAAATTCGCAAAGGCACCGTAAACATGGTCAGTTCTTCTGGCTTCAGGGCCAAGTGCACCTCTTCCCAGAGTAGCGGGGTAGACACTGTGGCGCCCGGATGAGCGCGCACCGAATACGGAGCGACGATAGTGCGGGAGCGACCCGTCTGCCCTGTGTCAATGTACACCCGCCCGCCTCTGCCGCTGATGCGACGTTCCATGGTCGAGATTTCCGGATGACGCAACTGGAGCAAACGTCCGATCAGCTCGACCATGGCCTTCGCCGCCGCGAAGGGGATCCCGGGGCCCAGGGGGATCATGACGTGGAGTCCGCTCTGACCTGAAGTCTTAGGGAAACCGGCAAGGCCCAGCTCCCCCAAGAGCTCGCGCAGGCTCAAAGCCAACAGCACGGCTTGCTTGAAAGGCTGTTCGCCGATGTCGAAATCGACGGTCAAGAAGTCGCAGCACTCGCGACTGGAGCGCCGACAGGCGAGCACATGGATAGGAATGCACCCCAGATTGATGATGTGAAGTAATGAATCCACATCATCCACAAGGAAGGTGGTCACGTCCTTGCCGTCTTGCTCTACATCTCGAAGGGGCAACGTCT
>JBDKJZ010000073.1:0-14648 GCA_039796375.1 Pseudomonadota bacterium | reverse complement strand
AGCTCGAAGAAATGTTGGATTGCCACGGTGCAGACTTGAACAGCTGGCCCGTAGCTGCACGGCGAGCCGCCGAAGAGTTGCTCGAACGTGACCCCGGCGCGCGCGAGTTATACCGCGCAGCGCGAATAGTGGACAACACCCTGAGCGAGGCTGAAGCGCTTGAGCCCAGCGGGGAGTTGCTACGCCGGGTGGCGGAAATTCCCACCCGGGAGCCAGATGCGCCCGGGCGAGGCGCTCTGCCCGGGTGGTTCTCCTGGTGGAGGGCTGCAGCTTTTGGGTGCCTATGCGCGTCCACTGGAGCTGCCGCTGGGTGGATCACTCCACCTGAGGCTGGGCAAGCGCCCTCGCTGACGGAGCAGACACCCGAACAAGGTGCCGCAGAAGTTGAACAACTCGATGCGCTTGCGCTATCGAGCGAATACTTGGTCTCCAGCGCGGACTGGGTGGATTTGTTATGAGTGAACACAAGACAAGCGGAAGACGGCGGTGGATCTGGATGTTGGGGGCTTCTATTGGGCTCAACATCTTCGCCGCCGGTTTCCTAGTTTCGCGCTGCAGTCGCTCGCACCGCGCCGGTCCACCACTGCACGTCGACCCGTCTCGCGATACGCCGTTGCTGTTTCATGCGCGCGAAGCGTTTGGTGGAGAGATCCCAGAAGATGCTAGGGCGGCACTTCGGACCCAGGTCACGATTGTGCGACAACAGCGGCAAGAGCTCCGAAGGGCTCATGAAGGTGTACGGAGTGCGCTGGAAGCGGAGAACTTTGATAGCGAGGCGCTCAGCGAGGCGCTCAGCCAAGTGCGATCCAGCACGTCGAAGATGCAAGGCGCGCTTCACGGTGGTCTGGTGCAGCTCGCCCAGTCCGCAACGAATGAACAGCGGAAGCGCCTCGCCCAAGCCAACATCGGCCGTCACCAGCGAGGCGCCGGCAAGGGCTCTTCGGACAAGAGGAAGCGCGAATATCTCAAGGCCAAAGACCGGAAGCGCGCCGCTAGAGATCGGGAGCAACGAGGCCCCAAAGGCGGAGAAACCCCTGAGCCCTCGCCCTGAGGCTGGACGCTCATCCAACCCGCTCGCCAAGGGCATGCTCCCCAGAGGACTACGGGCAAAGGGATGCGACGGGCGCCTGACGTCCCACGACGTACCAGTGGGCGGGGAGCGTGGGGAAAGCCTCACTAAGAGCAGCGCAGGACTCGAGGCGTGGAAGCGGGGGGGCGGTAACCCAGCGCACCGCGGCGTCGAAGAGCGCTTCTCCTGCTGGGTTCAGGCGTTCCAGCGCCTCGAAGCTCAAGAACATGCCTACCCGGCGCTGAACGGCCCCGCGTTGCCCCCGAAGCGGCGTGTTCGCCTCGTAGGCGAACAGCGTGAATTCATCGGCTTCCCGATCGGCGACCGCTATGCCGAGCGCCGCGGTCCCGAGCTGGGTCACGGTATCTAGGTTTGCGCTAGCGGTAAGCACTGGTGTGAGGCCAGTCAGACTGGCGGCTAGCGGGTGCTCAGGATTAACAATTGTAATCGCGCTCATTGTGCGCGTGACGACGGTGCCGGCTAGCCCCCAACGCTCGAACACCCCATCTTCCAACACCAGCATCGGGGTGTTCGCATTTCGGACTGAGTCGAGCGAACTGTCGTCCTGTCCTCCACCATCGGCGATCACCACCAGCGCCCTCGAATCGACGTCGGCGAGCGTCACCCGGTCGTCAGCGATAATGTCGACGGTGAAGCCCAAGAGCTTCAGCCGGTCCTCAATCACTCGGTCGCTGGGGTGCGTCGAGTTGGCGTCCGGGACCAAGAGAGCTCGCTGCCGTAGAGAGCAGTCCCCGTTGCAGTTGGGATTGCCGAACGGATCACACTGTTCACCCGCAGTCAGGTTCACCGTGCCGTCACCACACACAGCGATCGTGCAGTCCGCGTCGCAGTCCGCGCTCTGGCCGTCGCCGTCGCAGCCTTCGTAGGGGTCCAGCACTCCGTTGCCACAGGTGGGTGGCGTCACGCGGTAGTCCTCGCACCAGAAGTAGTTAGGCGTGTCGCAGCTTTGGTCGTTCCAATAGTCGGTGGTGTCTTTGAGTTCTAGACAGCCCTCCGGGGCGACCAGGTTGTTAGGCTCCGTGCCCAGAAAATTGGCATAAAGGCCGACGGGTGCACCTCCGGAAGCTCCCTGCCAAAACTGCTCACCGTCGCCCCAAATCCACACGCTTTTGTCATCCCGTGCGTGCCCGCCAACCCAAGTACGAGCGGAGTTCGGGCCTGCGAGGATCGAGATCAGCCGCGTCACTTCGCCGGCTCCATCCAGACGGGCCAAGCGCAGCCCGGCATTGGCGCACGAGTCGCTCGCGTCTGCGTGCGTTTCAGGACGCGCGCAGTGACTGTAACGATGGCCCAGGTAGAAGTGCGTCTGGCACTCCGGGCCCAACGGGGTGAGACGCTGACAATTGCTCGAGCACGTGTCGGATGGGCCTCCGTCATCGCACGCTTCCCCAGCGCCTGACTGGACCACTCCGTCCCCGCAGCGCCGGGCGACTGGGGTGTAGGCTTCGCAGACGAAGGGGTGCAGTGTGCTGCAGGCGGCACTGGTCCAGGTGGCGCTGTCCTCACCGTTGCGCGCGGAGTCGTCGTGAAACAGTTGCAAACAGCGCGGTCCGCCGATGCTGGGCTCGCTGGAGCGCCAACCTTGAAACAACCCCTCGGGCGCATACCCGCCGTGTGCTCCAGTCCAATACACTTCGCCGTCGGCCCAGCGCCATGGCGCCGCGGGCCCGTCCGCGCTTCCGCCGAGCCACGCCTGTTCTAGACCTTGCGCTCGCACTTGTGCCTTGATGAACTGGTCCTCGGCGTGTGAATCGATCCGGGCCAACATGAGGCCGCGACCAAGACAGGACTCGGCCGCTTCGCTGTGGGACTTGGGTTCGTGGCAAACCCAGTACTCCGCGCCGTCGAAGGTTGCGAACATGCAGCGAGCTCCTCCAGGGAGGGCGGCATCGGTCGTGGCACCACCAGGGAGGGCAGCATCGGTCGTGGCACCACCGGGGAGGGCGGCATCGGTCGTGGCACCACCAGGGAGGGCAGCATCGGTCGTGGCTCCGGCGCCGGACGTCGATAGGGTGGATGGGTCCGCTGTACCTTGCCCGGCGCCGGCCTCTGCGGACGATCTTGCGCTCAGGGTTTCAAATCCAAGACGCCCACAGCCCACGCTTGGTATCGTGATCACCAAACACCACCACAGCCACCTCACGAATCGAATATGCCACGTCCACACGGGTTTTCCGCGCGGGCCCGGAATTTAGAGGACGAGAGGTAGGCGAGCTACCCCGAATCGCCTACGGGAGGAGAGGGCCCAAACCCCAGCAGGGGGCAAGAAAAAGGGAGCGCACTTTCGCACGCTCCCCGGCTTTCAGCAGACGCAGCTCTCAGTTTACTCGCCTGCGGCGCGTGGGCACTCGTCGCCGGTGCACTCGGCGCTGTCGACAGTTCCGTCGTTGTGACCATCGCTGTCGACAGTTCCGTCGTTGTGGCCATCGCCGTCGACAGTTCCGTCGCGGTCGCCGTCCATGTGGTTATCGCCGCCGGTGTCGCCCGCGCCGTCAACAGTGCCTTCGTGGTTGCCGTCCATGTGGCCCCCATCGCCGTCGGCAGTTCCGTCGTTATCGCGGTCGCCGTCCATGTGGTTATCGCCGCCGGTGTCGCCCGCGCCGTCCATGTGGTTATCGCCGCCGGCAGTGCCTTCGCGGTCGCCGTCAGCAGTGCCTTCGCGGTCGGCGTCCATGTGGCCATCGCCGTCGGCAGTGCCTTCGCGGTCGGCGTCCATGTGGCCATCGCCGTCGGCAGTGCCTTCGTGGTCGGCGTCCATGTGGCCATCGCCGTCGGCAGTGCCTTCGCGGTCGCCGTCCATGTGGCCATCGCCGTCGGCAGTGCCTTCACCCTTTTCGCGGTCGCCGTCCGGGACGCGCGGATCCCTGCCCACCTCGACCTCGTCTCCATCGCCGAGGCCGTCGCTATCGCTATCCGCTTTTTTCGCATCGGTTCCGTGCAGCGCTTCCGCTCGATCGCTGAGGCCATCGCCATCGGTGTCTGGATCCGTGTCCTCGGCGCTGCCGCAGCCGACGACCAAGAAGGCCAAACAAATCCACCGTGCACATCCCATAGAAACTTTGATCATGAATCCAATCTCCTGTTTGCTCGCCATCGTCCGGCGTCTCATTCAGTGGATGGCCGGGCAACAAGGGACTCTTGAAGGGCCCCGTCACTTTTGTCCAAGAACCGCTATGGGGAGCTTCCGCCAACGTTCGATGAGCCATGGGGAGCGTCGCCTGGCGCTGCGTTGACACCGGCGTCGCTCGCTTCACTGGCGGTCCCGGGCTCGCCATCTATAGTGCCAGCATCTGGCCCGTGCATTTCGCCATCTCCATGGTGCGGATTGTCCCCATCTCTGATCTCCACGGGCATGTCGACTTGGTGACACTCCGTACCGGCCGGGCACGGCGGGACTTCGTGGCCATCGGAGTCCGGAACCTGATGGGAAGGGTCGCGACCCGGCTCGGCTTCGTGGGTCTCTTGGAGTCCGGGATCCCCCGTGACGTGGTCCGAGCCTTCATCGCGTTGCCGGTCGCCGCCGCTCGGAGGTTGTTCCGTAGGGCTCGGGTCCGTTTCCGCGGTTTCGTGAGCGCCGAGCGAGACGTTTGGGCCGCATCCGGCAGCGGCCAGCACGAGCAGGACTGACACCCGCGCCGAGCGGTCCCTCATTTTCAGCGGGCGCACTTATTCGCACCCCTTCTTCACGTGAACAGCCAAAGGCGCATCCGGTGCTTGCTGCAAGTACAATTGGCCTGCCTCGCGTGCCGCTTTGACTTGCCCTGTTGCGCACAGTCCGAGCGCGCGTAGACCCTGCCGCTCCTGAAGCAGCGCCCCGCTAGGATAACGGCTAGCGTGTTCTGCCAATAGCCGCAGCGCGAGCGCCCCGTCTCCCGCGCGTAGTGCCTTGGAGGCCTCGCCGACCAGTTTGGCTTCTGCCAATAGGGTCGAAGTTTTGGCCGATTCAACTGCAGCTACCTGACCCGCCTCTGAAACTTGTTGTCGAGGCGCTCGCATCACGACCTTTGCCGGACTGGGCTCAGGCTTTGCCGGAACGGGTTCAGGCAAGACTGTCTCAGCCACCTGCGGAATAGTGCTCTGCCCTCGGGTCTGCATGGTCCTGGCTTCCGAGCGCGCTGGGATCACGCTGGGCGCCGCCGTGTGTGGCGCCGTGACTTCGACAGGTGCAGAGGTACTTAGCCAATAGGCGCTCCCAGCCGTCAGCGAAGAACCCGCGAGCAGCGCCGCCACTAGCTTCGAGCTCACGAGGGCCTTGGTGCTAGCGACGATGCCGGTCGTCGCTAGGTGACCACCAGCAACCGACCCGTTCGCAAGCTGCGAGCTGGCGGTGAGCGCCGCGTTGGCAGCTGTTGCACCAGCCAGGACCGATCCGGCGATGGCGGAGCCGACCGCAGCGCGTAGGCGGTGCTTGTCACTCTCAGTCGGAGAATAGTTGGCGCGCACCTGCGCCATTGCAGCATCTAGGTCATCCATTTCGATCTCCGAATTCCGACGTCGGGGGTTGAAGGCGCCCCGCTAAGTCTTTGCGCAGTACCTGCAGGCGCGAGTAAGCGGTATTGGGGTTGATGCCCAGTATTTGTGCGACGGACGCCAGGGGAAGTCCCTCGACCTGCGCGAGCACGAACAGCGCCCGGCGGTCCTCGTCGAGCTCTTCGGTGAAGGCCTCAACGATGCGGAGGAGCTGACGAGTCGCGGCATTCCGCTGCGGGTCGTCGCCTGCGCTGACGGAGTCGGCTGCGGTTAGCTCATGAGCGTCGCGTCGGGCGTTACTGCGCCGGCAGTCCTTGGCGACGCGTCGCGCGATCGCGAAGAGCCAGCTCAGGATCGAGCCGCGGGGTTCGTAGCTCGGCAACTTTCGGTGGACGATCATGAAGACCTCCTGCACGGCGTCGTCCACGTTTGCTTCGGGCACGCCGAGTCCTCGAGCGGTTCGCCACACGAATCCGAAGTGCTGGTCGTACACCTCATCGAACGACGGCGCGGCCACATACAGCCGGGCCTGCGCCGCGGCGTGCTCCTCCGCGGAGCCGCTGCCTTTGGCAAGCCGGGAGTCGAGAGCGGTGCGCATCACTCGTGGATGGCCGCTGCGGCCTAGTTTCTTGAAACTAGCTCAAAAGAAACGCCCAGGCCGGCCTTCGCCTCGATTGGATCGGGACGATGCACCGGGCCGAGCCCGCTGATGCTGAAGACGGGGCGATGGAGCGGGGTCACGGCGCCCCCTGTCGCGCTCAGGGTCCATCGCTCTGACAGTGGCCAGTCCAGCCCGAATCCAGCCGATATAGCGATCCACGAGGTGTCGCCTGAGCGGGGTGCCGTGGTGCCAACGGCCTTGCCTGTGGCGAAGTTGGCGCCGATGCCCAAGAACGGTCCCCAAATGAAACGCTCCTCGTGCAGTAGCAGGCCGCCCTCGAGGCCCGTGCCGAGCAAGCTCATTTCTACGGAAGGCCCCCCTCCCAGTTCAGCACTCTGGGCAGGAAACCACTGACCCCGAGCGCCGAGGCGCAGCCATTGAGTGTGCACGTTCAACATCGCCTCGAGACCCGCAGTGACGTCCGCAATGAGGCCGGTTTGGATGACGCCAGCGACTCCGGCAGTGGTGGCGATTCCGGGCGCCCTGGCGGATGGCGGTGAGGCGACGGACGAAGGTGCCTGCACTTCGTCGTCGACCACTGGGGGCGGCGCTGCTTCCGTGGCTTGTGGCGCGATTTCGGGGGGCGCGGCGTCTATCGGAGCGTCGAGCACGCTCACGTCGAGCTTCTCGACCATCCCAGGCGCTACGGCGAGCAAAGTGAACAGCGCCGTCGCTACGACCGCGGCCTCGCACGAGTCTACATCCAGATCTCGCCGGCTAATCGTGCCGTCGACGCTGGCGGAAAACTCGAGGCGCCACGACCGGTCCCGGCGTTCCAACAGGGCCGTCGCTGCCACTTGGCTGGGGTGGCTCCAGTCCGGGCCCAAGGCTTGTGCCAATCGCGCATGGACCTCGCCTTCGGACCCGCACCCCGCCGGCGCTTGCCAGTTAACCGTGACGCCAGCGATCGTTTGGGCGCCCGCGTCCAAGCTAGCAAGTACTACTCCGCCAGCTAGACAACAGGAGCTCCAGCGGGCGGGCCACGGCGAATTCATCCAAGTCACGGTTCGGTTGAATGCCTAACACGCCAGTCGCGACTCAAGGAACTTCAACAGGTGCGGCGGTGCCGGTGTCTGATTCGGAGTGCGGCAAGGCCGCACCAATTGGCGCGGGTTATGCGGGCAACCCTCGCTGAGGACGAAGCGTCGCTCGCAGCGAGTCGACATCTTCGGATTCGACGACCAGCCAAGCGAGCCAGTGTCCGTCCGCGAATTCCTCGGCGCCCGTCAGCTGGGTTCGCAGCTGTTCTTTCTTGGCAAACTCAGACAGATGGGTGCGCTGATGCTCTGCGGTACGTTGCGCGTGGGGTCCGAAGAAGTCCCAGATCAGTTTCACTCGTTCGGGCATGGTTCGGGCGTAGCGGTGATGCTGCTTGAAGGCAACCACCTGATGGCAACTTGGGAGCTCAGACGAAGCAACCGGTGAACGAACGGGTCACGCGCTGAGAGCCACCCTTTCCCGACCGCTTATTCTTTGCCGCCCGCGACATCCCAAGAAAATTCAACCTTGTCGCCCCGGCCGGCCTTGCCCGCGCCGTCTGCGTAGCTGGTGTACGTGACCGTCACGCTCTCGAAGGTGATCTGCAGCTGTTCCGAGGGGACGCCGTCTGCCTGTCCGTTCAGCTGGTAGCTGGTCACCCGGGCGTTCTTCAAGAGCACCTTGTAGAAGGTGAGTGACCCCTCGCCAGAGCGTCGTGTGAGCTCCAACGTGACCGTCGGGAAGATGGAACCCTTGGCAACGGCTTCAGCCAGTCTGGGTGACGCTTTGTCGAGCTCCCGCGCGATGGTGAGTGCATCGAACTTGGCGAGGCCAGCCCTGCGCGAGGCTCCCGTTGCTGAAGACACGCCTGGGGCGTGGATGGCCTGTGAGAAGCTGCTGATCTCGCTCCAGTTCTTGTGGTCTCTATCGGTGACTTCACCGTCGATGCCATCGAACTTGATAAACGCGCCGGCGTGAGCGCTCGTCGCGATCATCAGCGTGAGGGCAGCGGTCTTGAATGCCTGCATCAGTCGAGAGGTCTTCATTTTCGTAAAACACCTAGGATCGTGGGGCAAGCTCGCCCGGGGCGGACTATAGGTCCGGCCACAGCCTACGTTTCGGAAATTTGAAAACCGCAGTGATTACAATCGTGTGTGACTCGCGCCAGGTGCCTGGATAGGGCCTTCGCGGGATGGGCTAAGCGCTGAGACTGCTCTCCGCATTCCCAAGGCGACGGACCCACCTGAGGTGCGAGGCGAGCGCGTCGCTGAACCGTTCATTAGTCGAGTAGCGAACCCCAAATTCGCCGCACGTCTGTTCGACGATCGCCGATATCTGTGGGTAGTGCACATGGCAGATCCCCGGGAACAGATGGTGCTCGATCTGGAAGTTGAGGCCACCCACGTACCAGCTCAGCAGCTTGTTGCCGCGGGAAAAGTCTGCAGCCGACTCCACTTGGTGGATCGCCCACGACCTCGGCACTGCTTTTTCACCTGGCGCGAGCTGCGGCAGCTCCGCTTCTTCCACGCTGTGGGCAAGCTGGAATACCAAGATGAGCACCAGGCTCAAGAGCACCGACGTCAGCGCGTAGAGCGCGAGAACCCCCCACCACGGGTGAAAAAACATGGGGACAACGAGAGCCCCGCTGAAGAACGCCACTTTGCCTGCAACCAAGAAGCCCAGGTCGGCACCCCTTGGGCGTGGGAAGCTGTTACCGGCGATGCGGGCCTCGCGGAGCTGGTGAAAGTCCTGATAAAACTGCCAGTTGGCGACGAAGAAGCCGTACAAGGCCCAAAGATATAGGTGCTGATAGCGGAAGTAAGGACTCAATGGTTGAGCCGCTACGAGGCGACCGAAAGGCACCTCAATGTCGCTGTCGCCGCCGGCGATGCCAGTGTACGTGTGGTGCGCGATGTTGTGCTTGATGCGCCAGATGTAGGAGCTGCCGCCGAGCATATCGAGCGTCAGCCCGAGCGCTCGATTGACGACCTTGGACTTGGAGTACGCGCCGTGGTTCGCATCGTGCTGTACCGAGAAAGCGATACCAGCGATGGCTAACGCCAGTGAGATGGCTAGCAGGCCCCGCTGCCAGACCGTCGCGTCAGCGAGGAGCAACGCCAAGTACGACACAGTGAACCAGGTCAACAGCACCGCGGTCTTCACGAACATCGCTAGGTTGGCTTTTTGGCTGATCCCCCTCTGTTCAAAATAAGCCTGCACGCGCCGCTTCAGCTCCCGATGGAAGCCTTCGTCGCGCTGGAACTTGAACCGGCCCGAATCGGCGGGCTGAAGCTGAAGTGCGTCAGACAAGGGCACCGCCCAGCACGTTCGCGAATGTTGTGAGTGAGACCAGGAGGGCCAAAGACCCAATCTGGCTCGGTTTCGCCAGAAGGCGCCCGGTCGTTTCTGGTCCCCGGAGCCGGGCACGCGCTTGTCGAGAGTTCAAAGTGGGTCACAAACCCTAGCACGAGCGAGTCTCCCCGTGCGGCCCGAAGTGTGGGGGGTAGTTGACCGAACGGCGCGGCGACGAGCTCCCTGATGGCGTGCTCGTAGATACTGAAGATCCAGCCGGGAAGTTGGGGGAGGGAAGCGGCCGCGGCGGTCTGGCGGCACCGAAGGTGCTCCGCCGGCCTTGGCCATGTGTGCCGAGCTGCGACCGCGGCGCGCAATGCCTCCAAGCAGTGCAGCCGTTTCCACTTCCGCCCGCGAGCGACCCCAACCGCAGGACCCGTAGCTGCAGCGCTTCCGCTGGGCGAATCTGCGAGCTCAGTGCCAAACCGTCGCGATGCGTGGCGGCTGTCCGGTACGGTCGTGCTCATCGAGGCGTGACTGCGCGTCTGCTGTGCAGCCAACGCACGCCGCAAAGCGTGAACCGTGCTGGCAAGTGATCCAACGCGTTGTCGGCGGCTTCGCTTGGAACTCGGCTTCTTCCAGGTGGCGTCCGCACGAGATACAGTGAATGTGTTTGTTCTTCGGGGTCCCGCTGGGGCCCTTGCCGAACTGTTCCTTGCGCTCGCGTTTCGTGAGTTTCTTTTCGGTTTTCGGCATCGCTGGGCATCGAGCCTAGCATGGCCGCTCGTCGCGCCCAGCGGGGATTCGCGGGCTGTCGCTGGGCATTGCGCTGCAGGGCCGTACCGTCCCGACCGCGCGCGATGGCCCAGAGACGCAGGCGCGCTTCAAACAAAAGGGCCGCCGAGTGGCAGCCCTGGGTCGAGTGAAAAGGGCCGCCGAGTGGCAGCCCTGGGTTAGAGCAGAGGGTTCAGTTTGCGGCCAGCGCGATCAGCGGCGCTATCACGAGCGCTACGACGCTCATGAGCTTGACCAAGATGTTCAGGGACGGTCCAGCGGTGTCTTTGAAGGGGTCGCCCACGGTGTCGCCGACGACCGCGGCGGTGTGCGCGTCGGAGCCCTTCTTGTGGATGCTGCCGTCTTTCATCTTGAAGCCGTCGCCTTCGAAGGACTTCTTTGCGTTGTCCCAAGCGCCGCCAGCGTTGCTCATGAAGATAGCTAGGAGCACACCGGTCACCGTGGTTCCAGCAAGCAGACCCCCGAGCGCCTCGGCGCCCATGGTGAAGCCGCAGACGACGGGGCTGACGACCGCGAGTAAGCCGGGTACGACCATGCGCTTGATGGCCGCTGTCGTGGAGATATCCACGCAGCGCGCGGTGTCGGGCTTAGCCGTGCCCTCTCTGAGGCCGGGGATCTCGCGGAACTGACGGCGGACCTCTTGGATCATGTCCATGGCCGCTTCGCCCACCGCGTTCATTGCCATAGCGGAGAACAAGAAAGGCAACATGCCGCCGATGAACACGCCAGCCATCACGAGCGGCTTGGTGATGTCGATGCCCTTGATGTTCGCCTGTTGAGCGAAGGCGGCGAAGAGCGCCAAAGCGGTCATCGCCGCTGAGCCGATCGCGAAGCCCTTGCCGATCGCGGCGGTGGTGTTGCCGACGGCGTCGAGCTTGTCGGTGCGCTCGCGAACTTCTTTGGGTTGTTTGCTCATTTCGGCGATGCCGCCAGCGTTGTCTGAGATCGGGCCGAACGCATCGACGGCGAGCTGGATGCCGGTGGTGGACAACATTCCGAGCGCGGCGATCGCAACCCCGTACAAGCCGGCGAAGTGAGCTGCACCTACGACGCCCGCAGCGATCACGGCGATAGGCATCGCAGTCGACTGCATGCCTAGACCCAGCCCCGCGATGATGTTCGTGGCGGTGCCGGTCTTCGATCGCTCGACGATGCCGTTCACCGGGTCTTTGTCCATCGAGCAGTAGTAGGAGGTGATGAGTCCGACGGCGACGCCCGTCGCGAGACCGATGACAGTCGCGATACCGACGTCCGTACTCGTGATGTTTTGGCCGGCGATTTCTGTGCCGCCCTCAGGCCAAAGTTTGTCGGCGAGCACGAAGGTCAGGAGCGCCATCAAGCCGGCAGCGCCGAACGCGCCAGTGTCGAGGGCTACCTGGGGATTGCCGCCTTCTTTGGTCTTCACGACGAAGGTGCCGAGGATGGAGCACAGGGTGCCCGCGGCGGCGATGGTCAGCGGCAACACAATCGGCCCAAAATCGCCAGCCATCACGGCGGCTGAACCCAAGCCGAGCACCATGGCGCCGATGATCGCGCCCACGAACGACTCAAAGAGATCGGCACCCATGCCGGCGACGTCACCGACGTTGTCGCCGACGTTGTCAGCGATGACGGCTGGGTTGCGGGGGTCGTCTTCCGGCAGGCCCTCCTCGATCTTGCCGACTAAATCGGCGCCAACATCGGCGGCCTTGGTGTAGATGCCGCCGCCGACCCGTGCGAACAGCGCGATCGACGAGGCGCCCATGCTGAAGCCGGTGAGCGCGTTCACGGTTGTTAAGATTTGGCCTTCACCTGAAAACAGCACCGTGGTGAACACGATGTACAGGCCGCCGAGGCCGAGCAGCGCGAGCCCCACGACGCACATCCCCATGACGGCGCCGCCCGAAAAAGCGACCTCGAGAGCCGGCCCCAGGCCGATGCGAGCCGCGGCGGTGGTCCGGACGTTCGCGGCCGTAGCGACCTTCATACCGAAGTAACCGGCGAGCGCTGACGTCGCGGCGCCAGCGATGAAAGCGGCGGCGATCAGCGGCGTTTGGTTAGCGCCGTTCTGGTTGGCGAAGGCGAGGAGAATCGCGACGGCAAAGACGAAGACGGCGAGCACCTTGTACTCGCGCGCCAAGAAGGCCATCGCCCCCTTGCGGATCTCCTCGGCTATCTCCTGCATTTTCGAGTCACCGGCGTCCTGCCGATTCACCCAAGAGGTCTTCCAAAACGCGAAAAGAAGCGCCAAAATGCCCACGGCTGGGGCGGCGTAGATCGCCAGGTCCATACTGGATGTCTCCGAAATGTTCTCAGTTGCAGAGCTTTGGGGAATGCTTGCGTCGGACGCCCAGCGGTCTCCCCTTGGCCACTAAAGTGGCCTCGCCTGTACAACAATTGCCGGAATTAGGGAAGAGTTTGACAGCGCCGGAGGACCTGCTCCGGAAACACCGGCCCCGTCGATAGGACCCGCGTGGGTGCTTGAGCCGAAGACTGCCGGCTGCGTCGCCATGCCGCGGGCGAGGGTGCTGGCTTGGCGTTTTTGTCGGCTATCAGGAGCCGCCGCAGGCTGGGTTCGACGTGTTAGGGTCGGGCTCCATATGCCTGCGTCCCGTTCCGCCTCTGAGTCGTCCGCGGGGGAGAACGTCCAGGCGCCCGGTGCCGTAGCGTTCTCCGCGACCCCAGCGAGGGTGCACACGCAACGCTTCAGCGTCCAGGTCGAGTACCCCGTGGTCTTCACGGAAGAGGTGTTGGAGGTGACCAATGCAGACCTGCTCTGGGCGTTGACGCACCGTGAGCCGGGGCGCCGCCATCGCGCGTTTGTTGTGCTGGACGCGGGCCTGGTCGCAGCCTGGCCAAGCCTCGTGGGCCAGGTTGATGCGTACTTCCAAGCCCATTCAACCTCCCTTGAGCTCGCCGCAAAGCCGCAGATCCTGCCCGGAGGAGAGGCCTGCAAGAACGACCCGGGCCTGATCCAACAGCTCCATCAACAGTTTCAGGCCGCGCACATTGACCGACACAGTTTCGTCCTCTGTTTTGGGGGCGGCGCTCTGCAGGATGCGGTGGGGTACGCCGCGGCCACTGCCCACCGCGGGCTGCGAATGGTTCGACTGCCGACCACAGTTCTTGGCCAGAACGATTCCGGGGTGGGCGTCAAGAACGGTATTAACGCGTTCGATACGAAGAACTTCCTCGGGACCTTCGCTCCACCGTGGGCGGTGGTCAACGACTTGAGCTTCTTGACGACGCTGGAGCGGCGGGACCGCGTGGCTGGTATGGCTGAAGCGGTCAAAGTGGCCCTGATCCGTGACGGCGAGTTCTTTGAGTGGCTCGACCAAAACAGTAGTCAGCTGCGCGCGTTTGAACCCGCGGCGGTCGCTCACTTGGTGCGCCGCACCGCTGAGCTCCACCTCGCCCATATCGCCACTTCTGGGGATCCCTTCGAGACAGGCAGCGCAAGGCCGCTCGACTATGGGCACTGGGCGGCGCACAAGCTGGAGTCCATGACGAACTACGAGCTACGCCACGGTGAAGCGGTGGCGATCGGGTTGGCCTTGGACAGCTTGTATTCAGCGGGCATGGGGCTGCTTCCGTGTTCTGATGCGCGCCGAATCTGCGACCTGCTTCGGCAGCTGGGGTTTACGCTCGAACATCCAGCCCTAGAGCGGTGGGTCGACGGTAGGCCACAAGTGCTCGACGGTCTCGCTGAGTTCCGCGAACACTTGGGCGGGGAGCTGACCTTGACGCTCCTTCGCGGTATCGGCAGCGCGCTGGAAGTGCACGACGTCAACGACGAGGTGATGCTCAAGTCGTTGGCCCAGCTCAACTCCGCACTGGGGGCCTAGTGAAGGTTCGGCTGTCAGCGCGTGCGGGCGGTGCCCACCTCAGCTACTGCACGAATATCCACGCCGGCGAGACCTGGGAAGCCCACTTCGCTAATCTGCAAGAGTACATTCCGCAGGTGAAGCGGCGGCTCTCGGCCGAAGAAAGTTTCGGGATTGGGCTGCGCCTGTCCGCAGCGGCAGCACGGGCACTCTCTGAGCCCGAGCACCTTGAGCGCTTCAAAGGGTGGCTTGCTGACAACGATTGTTACGTGTTCACCATCAACGCTTTTCCCTATGGGCCGTTTCACGGCACCCGCGTGAAACAGGGGGTGTACCAGCCCGATTGGTCGAGCCCTGAGCGCCTGCGGTATTCGAACGAAGTGGCGGTGCTCTTGGCCCAGCTGCTGAGCGAACAAGCGGATCTCGCCGGCAGCATCAGCAGCGTTCCGGGGTGTTTTCGCCCCCTCGCGGATCAGCGCTCTCGCGCCGTTATCACGGAACACCTGCTTGAGCATGCGCTGACCCTTTGGCAGCTCGCGCAGACTTCGGGCAAGACGAT
>JBDKJZ010000072.1:0-14807 GCA_039796375.1 Pseudomonadota bacterium | reverse complement strand
CGCTGTTCGGGCTGCCAGTGCTCAAGGACCGCAGCGTCGATTACGCGACGGTCGCTCCGGGGCGAGCACGTCTGATGTTCATCGAACACGCCCTGGTGCGCGGCGAATACTCAAGTAAAGGCGATTTTCAAGCCAAGAACCGTGCCCTTTTTGAAACGCTCGGTCGCTTGCGCGGCAAGGCCAGAAAGAGTGACATGCTCGCGGACGCAGATGCCTTGCTTACGTTCTTTGATCTTCGAGTCGCGAAATCTGTGGTGAACGGCAAAACGTTTGAGGAGTGGCGCGAGCAGGCGGAAAAACAGCAGCCGCAGCTTCTAGAGCTCGCGATGAGCGACGTGCTGAGCGCGGACGAACAGCTGGTTCCGGAACATTATCCGGACGAATTGACAATAGCCGGCGCGCGTCTGGATCTTCGATATCGGTTCGAGCCGCGAGAAGATAACGATGGCGTGACCCTGGTGGTGCCGCTAGCGCTGGCCGCTCGGCTCACCCCGAACGACCTAGATTGGACGATCCCAGCTTGGCACGAGCGAAGGATCTGCGAGCTGCTGGAGCGCCTGCCGAAAGCGCAGCGACGCAGGTTGGGAGATTTGTCGGAGTTGAGCGCCAGGGTCGCGCCGTTGCTGAAACCGTTCGCGGAGCCATTCTTGCCGAGCCTGGTACGCGCTATCGAAGAGGCGACGGCGGAGCGGTTGCCACAGGACAACTTTCGCACCGATACACTGCCGGGCTATTTGCGCTTAACCTGCTGCATCGTTGACGAAAAGGGCAAGGTCCTCGAACAAAGCCGGGAGCTAGAACCCCTCTTGCGAAAGTACGGGGCGCGCGCTCGGGTGGCGATTGCGGAGCACCACCCGGCGCCGGTGCAACACAAGCAGCTCACGCAATGGAATTTTGGGGAGCTTAAGGCCGTCGCGACCCGCCACGTGTTAGGCGTTGCCGTGCACGTCTACCCCGCGCTGGTCGACCACGGCGACTCCGTTGAACTGACGTTCAAAGATTCAGAAGCTGCAGCTCTGCTGGCGTCTGCGGCAGGGGTGCGGCGCTTACTCGCTTTAGCTTTGGCCAAGCCGTTGAGCCAGCTCGCGAAGCGGGTGCCAGCGCCGTTCGCGAGGCGCGCAGGATTGCCGCCGTCCCAGGGCGCGAAGGCTCTGTTTTGCGCAGAGGTGCTGAGCCGCGTCGTCAAAGAAGCGTTTCCTATAGACGATCCGCGCGCGCTGCCCCGCGACGCAAGGGCGTTCGATGCGCTACTGATGGGCGGGGCACTGCAGCTTGAGACAGCCGCCGCTGCCGTCTTTGCGGCGGTCCACGCTGCGTCCGCAGAGCTCGAGCTGACCCTGCGCGCGCTCGATCAAGCGTCTAAACAAGCGGCCGCGGCCGGAGCCATTCGCGAAATGCAGCAGCAGCTCAACCTGCTACATGCTGAGGGACTGGTGGCCGACGAAGAGCTGGCTCAGCTGTGCCACATTCCCCGCTACCATCGGGCTATCCGAGTAAGACTGGAACGTGCGCTCAACGATCCTCGAAAAGACGCTGCGAAGGCTGAGCCGCTCTTGCCCCTGTGGCAGGCGTTTCTGGCTAAGCGCTCTGCCGCCCGCGACCAGGCTTCGGCAAGGGCGCTGCGCTGGGCGTTCGAGGAGCTTCGGGTGGCGATTTTTGCCCCCGAGTTGAAGCCGGCGTATTCCGTGCGCGTAGCTTCGCTGGCTCAGGCGGTGTCAGCGCTAGAGTGAGAGCCGCCGCGCCGGAGCCATTTCTATCTTGTCGAGTCGGGCCGTAGGGCTACGCGGGCAGCGAAATGGTGTCTGCCCGCACTTGCACCTGTTTGCGAGCCGTGACCGTACCCGTCTTCGGTCTGAGGGTAGGGTGAACCTCTCCTAGAGCTACTTACTCCGCTCGTTCACTTCGTCGCTCGGCTGCTCGTCTTCGTTCTCGTCGTCCTCGTCGTCAGGAGGGTTGAGCTTCGGAGTCGGGAAGCGCTTGTTGGCCGCGCCTTTGGGAGCACCCTTGGCGCCTGCCGGAGCGTCGCCGTTGGCCTTGGTGGTTGGGGTGCCATCGGACGCTTTTTCCGGCGAAGGTTCGAAGATCGCCCGCGCGAGGACGAACTTATTGTTGAGGGCCTGGTCCGTTAGCAGCTCGAACTCCCTGTCGCCTTCGAGCTCTCGCTTCAAGGACTCAATGCGGGAGTGCTCTGTGGTGAAGAAGAAGGTGGTCAGCCCCTGCGCTCGCTGCTTTTCGATCCAGCGCTTGAACTTCTTTCCGGACGACACGAACGTCGCCATTCGGTTGCCGGTGTAGAAGTTCTCGCCCTTCCAGTTCATCTGGTAGGCGACCAGCGGTTCGTCTGGGCTCGCTCGGTGCTGCAGGTAGGCGACGATCGTCTCGCGCTGTCCCCAGTGCGGAGACAGGCGGACCAAGTACACATCGGAAACCCAGACGGTCCACAGGCACGCGAGCGCGCATACCATGACGCCCGCGTGGCGGCGCCAACGGGGAATGCACAGCAGCACACAAGCGAGTGCGCAGACGATGGTGAAGGTTCTGATCGCGCCGCTAAAGTCGATGTCGCTCGGCCAAGCGCGTTCATAGTTGTAGGTGAACAAGTGCAACAAACGGATGGGTCCAACGAGGTCACCCGGCTGAGTTGTAAACAAGTCCCGTCCAGCGAGCACGATGCCGACCGCGGCGATGATAGCGAGCACGCTCAGCGTCGCGGTCACATAGCTACGGCGCGCCGCCGCGCGGTCGCTTGGCGCGGGCTGTGCCGGCAGCGGCGGAGGGGCGCCGAATCGCACGGAAGCGATGAGCACCAGGGCGCCCAAGACACCCAACAAAACCCCTAGCCAAAGCTTCGCGGGAAGAGGGTCGCCGTCGATGGTGTAACCGAGCAGGCTGCCCGGGAACGAGCGCAACACGCCGTAGTACAGGAGCCCCGTGCCAGAGAGCATGCCGAAGGCGTACAACGCGGTGCGGGTCCAGCTTGCGCTTAGGCGCCGCGGGACGAAGTGCGCGAGTAACACGCCCGAGAGCGCCGCGGTGGGCGGCACGAGTGGCAAGATGTAGTGATGAAACTTCGTGTTGGAGATGCTGAACATCCCGAACGCCACGAACCACCAAATCATGAAGAACAGTGCGGCGCTGCTGTGGGGATCGTTTGAGCGCTGCCTACGTCGCGCCCACCAAATGAGCCCGCCGGCAGCGAACCCAGTCCAAGGAAAGAGGCCGTAGCCCAGCTGCCACAGGTAGTAGCGGAAGCTGGTGTCGTCCCCCTTGTTCGTGTCGTGGACGTGGTCAAAGGCGCGCTTGAACATGTCGTGGAGGATCAGGCGATCGGTGAACTCGGGTCCGTGTCGCATGAACATCTGCACGTACCAGGGCAGCACGAGGGCTAAGATCAAGAGCACTAAGCTGAGGAACTCAAGCCGCAATAGCTCCCGGAAGCGACCGGTGACCCCGACATAGACCAACGCGACGGCAATAGGCAGAACTAGGCCCGGTGCGCCCTTCGCCATGGCAGCGAGCGCAGTGCAAAACCAAGCGGCGAGAAAAAACAGGCGCTGCTGGCGGGTCTCACGTCGGTTTAGGAAGAGCCAAAGACCGAGACACGCGGACCACAAGATCGCGAAGTATCCGGGCTGGCCCCAACCTACACGGACGGCTTCGGGACCGCAGGCGGGGTTACCAGGCTGCCCGCAGTTTTCTCCACCGGAGCCCTTGAACAGCTCATCGACGTGGAGTCTAAAACCGAAAGGGTCGCTCAGGTGCAAGGTCAGGTTGCGGCTGAGGAGGTAGAGCACTTGCGGGATGACACACAGGAGCACCGCGGCAAACAGCACGTGGAACGCGTTGAGTTGCAGGACCCGGCTGCCGAAGCGCACACGAACGCTGGTGACTTGCTGAGTTTCGGGCGTCTGAAACCCGAGCAACAAGAACGCGAGCGCCGCGGTCAACGGCGCGACGTACGGCATGTCCGCCATCGTCTGGCGAGCGAGCAAGAACCAGTACGGGCAAGTGAGCAGCACGAAGCCACCTAAGAACGCGCGCCGCTCTCCGAAGGGACGAACGCACGCCCGATAGAGCACGTAGCCGCTCAGCACCGTCATCAGATACAGCGGGAGCCGGGCTGCCCACTCAGGCTGGGGCCAGCGCCCGCTGGTCACGCTGAGCACCATTTGGTCCGGGAGGTGCGCGACGCCGAACACCTTGAAGGCGAGCCCCTGGAGCCAGAAGTTGAGGATTGGCTTGGACCAGAACCAGCCATCTTGCGCCCACCAGAGCGAGATCCAGTCGTCCCGCGCGAGCATCTCTCGAGCGACCTCGCCGTAGTGGGTTTCCCAAGGATCAATGAGTCCGAAGTTGCCGAGCATCGGCAAGTAGAGCAGCGCTCCCAACACGAGCAGCCAGAAGCCGAAGCGGTTTAGGAGGCCGCGACGTACACCGAGCTCATCTCGCGCCCAGATCCCAGCGCGCCTTCCCAGCTGGAACGTCGCGATTACCCAAAGCACAAATCCGCCCGTCACGAGCAGACCTGCTGAGACGCGCTGCATCGGGAACACGCCCAGCACAGCGAGGTAGATGACTCCCCAGAAGCCCAGGGTGGAGAGCAACCAAATGCCGCCGGGCGCTGCGAGGGCGCGAGCATCAACGATGGAGTCGCCTAACGCGGCCTCGGTGGGGCCCCCCTCTGCGGTGCCGTTCCCGCCGGTGGTCCCCAATCCGCGGACCAGTCTCAGCAGTCCGAACGAGCAGAGGGCGACGCCGACGAAGCCCACCTCCACCCCGAACGCCCAGGTTCGGTCGCTGCTCATGGTCAGTAGTGAGACGCCCCCACCGACGGCGACCAATAGCCAGGCAATCCAAGCGGACATGGGCCGGGTGAATATCAGACTTTTCAGGCTGCTACTGCCGAGAACTCGGGAACCCATTGGATCCCGGTGGATATTTTGGGATGGTGCCGCCGTGTCGACGGCCCGGGGATCGAGGAGTCAGCGCATCGGCCGGAGCGGGTGGTGCGCGGCGGGTCTTGGCCTGGCTTGGCTAGGGCTCGCGGTGCCCGGATGCGTGTCGCCCACTCCGCCAGTGGCTCCGGTGCCCGTCGCGGTGAGCGCTACTCAGCTGACCCCCGCCGACCCACTCTTTCAGACCCTGTCTAGCCTGCCGCGCGACGAAGCTCCGCTGAGCGCCCTGCCCGAAGACTTGCTCGCCGGGCTTCGCGCGCGGGCGGCGTCGTTGCCCGAAGAGGTCCGAGCGGCGCTCCTCGACCCTGACGACCCCGCTGTGGCGGGGCGGCCTTTGCTGCATTTGGCTGCCGGGGGTGGAGCGCTAGCCGCGTACGCAGCGCTGTGCTCAACACCCGCGCCCGGGCATGAGCTGCTTGATCTGAGGCTTCCCGGCGGAAAAGTGGATGACTTGAGCGCGATCGTAAACAGAGTGTCGCAGCTGGCGGCCAAGCACTTGCTGCGCGAGCGCGCGCTCGACTTTGACGCGGGTCGCCCACGCGCGCTCGCTGCGCTGTCACAGGTCGTGGTTGCTGCTCGAGCTTTGGAGCAGCGTGACCTCGAGCTCTTGGCGCTCCTTGAGCTGGTCACTCGCGAGCCGACGGCCTCTCGTCGCTTGCAACTGGCGGCCCTGCACCTGCAGCGCCTGGAGGTGAGTGAGGCGGAGGAAATCTTGGCAACGCCTGAGCTCGCTAGTCACGGGGAGCTCCCGGCGCTGCAGCGCCAGCTTGACGCGGCGCGGCGCCTGAAAGCGATTCCCATTCGACGTCCCGGAGACGTTGATGAGGCCGTACAAATCGCGCGGGCTCAGCTGACACTGGGAGCCGATCGTTCTGCTTTAGCGGCTCTAGCTCCCTTCGCTGACTCGTGGGGTCACCACCTCGCTTATTCGACGGCGCTCACGCGAGCCCAAGCGGGAAGCACTGGCTGTCCGCACGTCAACCCAGGGTTGGGCAACGCGGTGCTTTGCGCAGCGGGTTGGGCCCGGCTGGGTCACGAGCGAGATCCATCGCAGCTGGACCGCGCTTGGCAAAGCGGAACGGGGCGCGACGCCCAAGCTGCCGAGGAATACCTGGGTATCCGGAGAGTGGTCCCGATGACCTACGGCTTGGTTGGGCCGGTGCCATTCACGACCGCGCAGGGTCTCCTCGAGGCCGTCTCCGGGTTAGAGCAGGATGCCGCGATGGCGGTCCCGTTGGCTCCCCACTTTAAGGCTATCTCGGTCCTCTCGAGAGCGCTGCGCGCAGCGCTCCAGGCCGCTCAAGCGACGCCGCACGGTGAGAGACCGAGGCTGGCTCCTGAGGTGCGCGCTGAGCTGTTATCCGTAGCGAGCCGCGTGCACTCGGAGCTTGGGCAAACTGCCTGGGGTCAGGCTGCGGTGCTTGGCGTGGTCGCGGTGGTCACTCAAGAAGAGGACGCGTCACCGCTGCTTCGCGCGCTGGCTCCTAGTATCGTCGACGAGCACCTCGCGACGCTCAGCGGGTTGACGCTTTGGCACGCGTTGGCCAGCGGGGACGCGGCAGTCTTGAAACAGAGCGAGGGCCTGCTCGCGCGCTTGGTGCAATACACCGACCCATCCAGTTTCGAACGCTCCAAGTGGCTACTGCTCTGGGCTGAGGCGAGCGCTCATCTCGAACCTGAGCCGCGCGCGAGCGGCACTCTTGAGGCGCTCGCGGGTCGACTCCTGACGGAGCCCGTCCCACCGGACCTTCGCCTCAGAGCTGCGCTTGACATCGCGGGGCTCCGAGCTCGGCGCCAAGATTTCTCAGGCGGCGTGGCGGTGCTCGACAGAGTGCTGGCGACGACGCCGCAGAGCGCAGCTGCGTCCCGTCTTGAACGGGAGCTATGGGTGGCCGCGACAGGCTATCGTGTCGTGCTCCGCGGGCTCGCTTCGGGGGGCGCGGAGCTTTCGGAATCCGCCAATCAGCTCGACGACTTGTTGGTCGACGCGAACCAGGATGTGGCCTTTCCGCCAACTCTTCGGCTGTGGCTGGCATCTTGGCGGGGCGAGGTGTCGCACCTACTTCGGATGCGAATGTGCGCTGATCGTCGCAGCTGCGAGCAGCGCGCTGAGGCGGTGAGGGGCCTCAAGAAGGCCGATCTGCAGCTGGCGGTGGGCGTGCGAACCGCCGAGCTTCTAGCGCGCGGAGTGCTGGTCATGGGGGGCGTCGAGATTCAGTTTCGCTACCACCCCGACGGGTACGTCATGCCACTCTTGCAGATGGACTCTCTGTTCCTCCTGCCGCACGCACCGAATCTGAATCGCTAAGTCTTCTCGACCGATGGGCCAGTGCGCGTTGTTGAGGGGTGTGCCCAGCTTCGCGCCGGGGTACCCTGTCCGAACCCCCAAGGCCAATGTCGGAACTCAAGAGCCGCCCAACTTCTAACGAGCGCGTCGCCCCTATCAGCCTCGCTGAGCTGGTGCAACTCGCAGAGCTCGGTGCGAGGAGCGAGTGCGTTCGCGTTGAGCGCGACGCGACCGAGGGCCTGCTGTTCATTGATCGCGGCTCGGTTGTGCACGCCTCTTTCGGCGCTATGGCTGGAGAAGCAGCGGCTCGGAAAATCTTTAGCCACGCCGACCAACCGGCGCTGCGCTTGCCTTTCGAAGAACCCGAGAGCCGCTCGATGGCGTCTCGCCCGAGCCAACTGCTGCTTCGCTTTGCGGTTGAGGATGATGAGCTGACCCGTCATGAGGCACCGCCGTCGCGGAGGCTGAATGACGAATCCCCGGAGGGGGAGCTCGCCGTTTCAGAGCCGAACACTCCCGGCACAGGGAGTCACTCAAGAGGCGGGCCGAGTTCGCCCGGCAGCGCAAGTTTCCGCTTGGCGACGGGAACTGGAAAGACCGGAACTGGAAAGACCGGATCTGGAAAGACCGGATCTGGAAAGACCGGATCCGGAAAGACCGGGTCCGGCGTGACCGGGACTAGTGGTTTCAAGTCTTCAACGGGCAGCTACAAGACCTCTGGAGGGAGCTCAAAGTCGGGGATCCAGCCCGCACAGCGCTCCGATGGCTGGCTGTGGAGAGCGATCGCGCTGTGTTTTCTCGCCGGTGGCGTGTCCTACAGTTACACCAAGTATTTCGCCCCTAAGCCCCCCCCGTCGGCTCAGCCTGCTGCCGCACTGGCGGAGGTCGACGCCGATAGCCTCACGGGGTTGACCGACGTGGTCCCGCGCTTGATCGAGGCGCCAGCGCCGCGCCGCCCCGATCAGGAGATCGCGCTGCAGCCGACTATTGTCGTGCGGGCGCTGATCGGCGGCGATGGCAGCGTCAAACAAGCGGCCGTCCCTGAGCCACGCCCTTCGGTACAAGCCTTCGAAGCGGCGGCAGTCGAAGCGGTCAAGCGGTATCGCTTTAAGCCTGCTCAGCGCGGCGGACAAGTGGTCGCGGCTTGGATGAACATTCCAGTCGGATTTGCCTTCGGCGCCGGTCATTCGACGGTGGTTATTCGCGGCTCATTGGGTTTGGAGCCGCTCGCACAGTCATTGGAACGAGTGTTTGTTGACTCGGGTGCGACCGCCTCACTTAAGCTTGACTTCGACGGAGCCTCACCGTGCCTAGCGGCGCTGCTCGAGTCTGAAGCTCAAGTGTGCATCACCTCCCGCGCAATACGACCGGATGAGTTGGAAGACGCGAAAGCGGTCGGCGTTCAAATTCAAGAGCAGGTGCTCGGCTGGACGCACGCTGCCGTGGTGATGCACCCGCTCAATCCTATTCTCGAACTCAACTTGTCCCAGCTCGCGGGGCTTTTTGAGGGCAAGCACAAGAACTGGTCTGCGCTTGGGGGCGAAGACTGGCCTGTGATGCTGCTTGGAACGTCGCAGGATTCGTCCCCCTCCGACGCCTTTCGCAGCAGCGTGTTGACCGCTTCCGGGACTGAGGTCGACTTTGCTGCGGATCTCGGCCGCGTGCGCGACACCAAAGAGCTGTTCGCGACGGTCGCCAAGACGCCAGGTGCGGTTGCGTTCGCCGCTACCCAAGATGTCGCCGCCGAGCTGAAGAAAGCGAACGACTACATCAAACCGGTCGCTGTCTTGGCATCCAACGGGACAGCGGTTCTGCCCACAAGCGAGTCCTTCGCCAAGCGAGCGTATCCAATTCGAAGCGAGGTTCGAGTCTACTCGCTGGCGACCCCCGATGAGCCGACGCATCAGCTGCTGTCGCTCTTGTTCAGCAAGGCGGGGCGCGCGTTGGCGTTGCAAAACGATATCGCTCAGGGGCCTCAGGTTCAGGTGCCACCGTTCCGCACGCCCGCAGGGGTGAAGGCCCCCGCCGTATACCACGTTGAGTTTATCGCGGGCAGCGTCGGACTGGACGTCGGGGCGCGGTTTCGACTCGACCAAGTGGCGTTGAAGCTAGCGCAGTCCGAAAAACTCTGGGCGGTGATCATTGGACACGCTGATTCAGTGAGCGAGCCGTCGCAGCAGGACGCCTTGGCGGAAAAGCGAGTGGAGGCCGTAGAGCGCTATTTGACCTCGGGCGGGTTGGCGAGCGGGCGGGTCGAGCGCCGGACGCGTGGCGTCTCTCGGCCCCGCTCCGGTAAAGGTGACCGTGCAAGTCAGCTGCACAACCGGCGCGTCGATATCTTCCTGGTCGAGCGAGACTGAGTCACCGCTTTTCTCGCGGTGACTCAGAACTCTTGGTCGTTCTTTGCATCCAACGCCGAGGCGGGCGACCTTCTGCGTGGCTTCGAGCCTTTACCCTGCTGAAGCAAGTTCACACTCGTGTTCTCGTACATCACAGAATACCCGATCGTACCGAGTTGTCCCCCCCAACGTCGGGAAGGTCTCGCCGGCATCCGACTGACCTTGGCCCATTCCGAGGCTCTGACTGACTTGCGGCAGTCCTACAGCTCAGCGACCAGACTCGACGCCTCGATCAGGCGTTGCTTCTGCTCTTTGAGATCGTCGAGGGTCGCGCGGGCTTCAGTCACGACCTCAGGGGGCGCATTGCCGATGAATTTTGAGTTGTTCAGCCGCTGGTCCATGACCTGAATGTCCTTCTCGGTCTTCTTCAGCTTCCGCTCGATGCGGGCGGCTTCCTTATCGGCCTCGACTAGCCCTTTGAGGCCAACCAGCACCTCCAACTTTCCGGCGACGGTCAGCACGTGGCCCTTGGGGCGCTCTCCATCGGAGGGTTCAATCACGGGGGGGCCCTGGGTCTTGACCAAGGTCGCGATCGCTAGCGACTCCGCCTGGAGGAGCTGGCGAGTAGACGCGTCATTGCTCCTCAAGCGTACGGCGATTTCTGCCGCCGGGTGGATCTCGTGTTCGCTTCTTACGGTTCGAGCGGCGGTGATCGCCGCCATCACGACCTTCATCGCCTCTTCTGCCGGGGGGTCAACTCGCCCGTCCGAGCGGTTCGGGTACAGGGCGAGCGCGAGCGATTTCGGTTGCCCGGGCGCGCGCGGTACCCGATGCCACAGCTCTTCAGTGACAAATGGGATGTATGGGTGAAGGGCGCGGAGTGATGCCTCGATGACGTACGCGAGCACGACCTTCGTCTCCGCGATCGCATTGGGGTCGTCGCCGTGAAACACCGGCTTGCTCAGCTCGAGGAACCAGGCACAGAGCTCATCCCAGAAGAAGTGATAGAGAGCGCTGGAGCCTTCGTCCAGGCGGAAGTCTTCGATGCCGCGCGTGCTCGCTTCCACTGCGTGAACCAATCGCGACAGGATCCAGCGGTTCATCAGCAGCTTGGGCTCAGGGACGCCCGCGTTTACCTCCAGCCCGTCGATGTACGTCATCGAGTAGCGGATCGCGTTGAATACCTTGTTGCAGAAGTTTCTGTAGCCTTCGATACGCTTCGGGCTAAGCGCAATTCGTTTCGCTTGTGGCGAGTAGCTGGCGAGCGTGAAGCGCAGGGCGTCAGTGCCGTAGGCGGGGAAACCTTCGCCAAACTGGGCGACTGAGGGGTAGGCCTTCTTGAACTTCTTGAAAGCTTCGTCAAAGGAGGCGCCCGGGAGGGTCTTCTCGACGACGGCCTGAAAGGGGCTGCCGTGAATCAGGTCGAGCGGGTCGATCGTGTTGCCCTTGACCTTGGACATCTTGTCACCGGTCTCATCCACGACCAGGCCGTGCAGCAGGATGCGCGCAAAAGGGGGTTTACCCATAAAGTGGATGCCCATCATCATCATGCGCGCGACCCAGAAGAACAGGATGTCGTAGCCGGTCTCCATGTCGTGGGACGGATAAAAGCGCTGCAGCTCCGGCGTCTGATTGGGCCAACCTAGGGTCGAGAAAGGCCAGAGCGCGCTGCTGAACCAGGTGTCCAGCACGTCGGGATCTTGCGCGGGCTGGGCGGCACCGCACTTTTCGCAAGCGCTGACCGAATCGCGGCTCACGGTGACGTGGGCACACTGCGCGCAATGCCAGGCGGGGATGCGGTGTCCCCACCACAGCTGACGCGACACGCACCAGTCCTGAATGTTGTTCAGCCAATGGTCGTAGGTCTTGCGCCACTCTTCCGGGACGATCGTGGTCTCGCCGGTCGCGACGGCCCGAAGCGCCTTCTCTGCGAGGGGCTTGGTATTCAAGAACCACTGGGTTGAGATCATGGGTTCGACCACGACGCCGCTGCGCTGCGATTTCGGGAGCTGCAGCTTGTGCGGCTTGCTTCCCCGCTCAAGTCCGAGCTCAGCGAGCGCCGCCTTGACGGCTTTGCGAGCGTCTTTGACGCTCAGCCCGGCAAAGCGACCACCACTTTGGTTGATCTTACCGTCTAGGGTGAGGATGTTGATTTCCTCCAGCGAATTGCGCTTGCCGGTGGCAAAGTCGTTGAAGTCATGGGCCGGGGTGACCTTCACCGCGCCAGTGCCGAACTCCATGTCCACCAAGATCCCGTCCGTGATGATGGGAATCACTCGGTCCACGAAGGGATGTTTCAGCTGCTTACCATGCAGGTGCGTATAGCGAGCATCGTCCGGGTGGACGGCGACCGCCGTGTCCCCGAGCATCGTCTCGGGTCGGGTCGTGGCCACGATGAGCTCCTGCGTGCCTTCGCCCTCGGCGCCAATCACCTGGTAGGCGAACTCGTACAGCTCGCCGATTGCCTCTTCATTCTCGACTTCCAAATCGCTCAGCGCGGTTCGGCTCTCCCAGTCCCAGTTGATCAGGCGGGTATCGCGATAGATCAAGCCTTGCTCGTAGAGCTGAACGAACGCCTCGCGCACGGCGATGGACATGTCGTCGTCCATGGTGAACTTCAGCCGTTCCCAGTCCGCGGAGCAGCCGAGTACCTTCATCTGCTCAAGGATTCGGCCTCCGCTTTCCTCTTTCCAGAGCCAGACGCGTTTCAGAAATTCATCGCGGCCCAGGTCTTGACGGGTGAGGTCTTCGCGCTTGAGCTGGCGTTCGACGACCGTCTGGGTCGCGATGCCTGCGTGGTCGAGACCGGGTTGCCACAAGACGTTGTAACCCTGCATGCGCTTGTGGCGCACCAAGACATCTTGAATGGTCCCGAACAGGGCGTGCCCCATATGCAGCGAGCCTGTGACGTTCGGCGGCGGCATGCTGACGACGTAGGTGGGGCGCTGGTCGTTCGGATCGACGCTCGCGCGGAACACCCCCTCTTTGACCCAGTATTCATACCAGCGGGGTTCAACTTCTTCGGGCTCATACGCCTTAGGCATCTCGCTCATAGCGGGCGGAACCTAACGCGCGGGCGCGCGAAGCTGTAGTGTCTTTTCGCCCGGGACTCAGGAGCCCGGGTCTTTTATTCGCGCGTGAGACGCTGGATCTCTTCGCGGATCAGTGTCTCAGCCAGGGTCGGAACAACTTCCCAGACCGCCTGCTCAACGACCTCGCGTGACAGCGCCAGCACGGCTTGCACTTGCTCAGGCGTCAGGCCGAGAGCCCCGAGCTTTCCAGCGAGGTTCGCTGTCTGCCCGTCGCTCGGCGCTGCGGCGCTGAGGCCGACCGCCACCCGCGGCGCCGATGGCGGCACAGCCGTGGGGGGTCGCGACTCATACGGGCGGACCGCTGGGGCGGTGAAGGCCGCCGGTGGCTCAACTAGAGGTTCGGGCGAGGCGAGGGGCTCAGGTGCGTGACGTCGGGCCTCAGGCTGCTCAGCTGGGGGCTCAGAGCGGGAGGAGACGGGTGGCTGAGAAGCGCCGAGCGCTGGCGGCTCAGAGGCGAGCTTTGTGGCCGGCTGAGTCTGACTGACGATGTACTGGGGCTGCGCAGCGGGTACAAACTGTGCGGGAGCCGGGGGAGGTGCCGGTGGTTGCGCGGCGGGCGCGCTGGCTGCCAGGGCGCGCACCTTGTCGATCATCGCCTGCGTGTCGAAGGGTTTGTCGACGTGGTCATCTGCGCCGACGGCGGCTCCACGTGCGGCGTCGTAGGGGTGCTGCTTGCTTGCGAGCAACACCACTCGCGTCCCCGGCGCGGCGCTCTTGATCTTCTGACAAAGATCGTAGCCGCTGGTCTGACCCAAGGTGATATCGACCAGGGCGATCGGCGCTTGGGAATCGTAGAGGCGATCCAAGGCATCTTGCTCATTGGCGGCGAGGACTGTCTTGAACGCCTCCCCGGCGAAGGTGATTTCCAGCACCTTCCGCATCGTCGAACTGTCATCTACCGCGAGGAGCGTGATCAATTGTGCCTCCAAAACCTTCCGTCGACCTTAGGCCGATCCACGAACCGTGCGCCAAAGTCTGTCAAGATATGCCCCATTTTCCGGCACTTGTCCGAATTCATACCAACTTTTAGCAGTGGTTTTTTTCGTTCGTGGCCCGGCCGAGCTGAGCGGGTCCCACTTCAATAGGGCTCGGCCTTGCTGACATTGGGTATCAGCGGCGACTCGCTTGGCGTCGGTTCGGCGAGAAACGAAGGTTGGCAGTGCACGGCAGTGAGTCCAGAACCGGAGGGCGCAGCCGCTGAAATAGGGGAGATCGCGGAAGAAGTCCGGGATGCCCCGGAGGGAACTGCCGCTTCGATAGTGCGCCTCGACACGGCTTGTCGACGCTCGCCTCCCCCTGGGGCGGAGGTCGGCCTCGGTGCCGAAGTGTAGGGCCCAGCGGAGAACTGTGCGCTTTGCGCGGCCCCGAGCGCCTGGCGGTCTTGACCCCTGGCGAACCGGCGGTTAAGCCGGCGACCATGTCAAGAGCACTCTCTCGTCGCCTGCAGGGCGGATTGTTTCTCGGAGCCCTGAGCCTAGTCGCCCCGACCGTGATCGCAGATTCCCAGGTCGCGGTGGTCGACACGCAGCGCGCGGTTATGGAAACAGAAGATGGGCTACGCATGCAGGCGAGCCTGAAGAAGATCTTTGACCAGCGTCAGCAGGAGATTGATCAAAAACAAAACGATCTTCAGCGGGAGCGGGAGGAGCTTGAGAAACAACGGACCGTGTTGAGCCAGGAGGTCCTGCGGCAGCGAGCTGAAAAGTGGCAGGCCGAGATGATGCAAGTTCAGCAGCGGTTTGGGGAGTACAACAAGGAGCTGCAGAGTAAGCAGAACGAGCTGATGCAGCCGATTCTTGCGAAGGCCTTGGAGGTCGTACGGCGCATCGCGACAGAACAAGGTTATGCAGTCGTTGTCGACAAGCAGGCTGTGCCTTACGCGCGCGCGGATCTCGATCTGACTGACCGGGTGATCAGGGATATAATTCTGGGAGCACCGCGCCTGCAGCCGCCCCGCCTGCACCTGCGCCTGCCCCTGCTAAGAAGGCCCCATCGACCCAGAAGACGAGCAAGTAAAGCGTGAGCGACGCGCTGCGTATCAACATTGCCAAGATCCTTGAGGTCTTGCCCAATCGATACCCGATGTTGATGGTCGATCGGGTGACTGAACTTGTTCCCGGGCAGTACATAGTCG
>JBDKJZ010000071.1:0-14854 GCA_039796375.1 Pseudomonadota bacterium | reverse complement strand
CTGCTAAGCGGCTCCACTGAGGCTCGGTGGCGATATGGCCCAGGGCGAAGATGGCGCTGCTCACCAACAATCCGTAACCGACCTCTGCGCCGAGTACCTTGAGCTTCGGTGGCCACCTATCATCCATCGCGGACTGCAAGTAGCCGCGATAGAACACTTCTTCGGGGAGGCCCACGGCTAGCCAGTGTCCGAGGACCTCAGCGACTGGAGCGGCGGCGGGCCTGAATTGAAATTCGGCGGAGGGCTCGAACCACCAGACGTATCCAAGGAAATACACGGGAAAGACGATTAGGCAGAGCAGCCCCGTGGTGAGAGTGGCGACAGCTGAGCTGCGGATTAGTCGCATGGGACTCAGGGCTTCGGGTTCAAGCAGTCCACCGAGCGACACGCCGTAGCGGCGAATCACCGCAGCGTCGCGTCTCAGCACCCCGTAGTAGGTGGCGGCAAGAAACCCGAAGGCAACGCTGGTAGACGCTAGGTCCCCGGGCATGAACCAGGCGAGCAACGCCACCGCAACTGTCGTTGCGCAGGCCAGCTTCAGGGGGTCCGGAGTGTGCGACATGAGCGCCGCTATATACCTATCCGCGATCAGGAAATCGCGCTGAACCGGTCGGCTGAACTAATTTAGTCCGAAGCCCCGCCGGAGAGCGTGAAGGAGCCAGAAGTACGGCCGAAACGGAAACTTGCCCACCGCGCTCGCGGGGCGGCCTTTCGGCGTGTTTCCGGCGCGCCAAGCCTGCTGATAAGGTCCCCATTCCGAAACGGGCCGATTGGAGAAACGACGCAACATGGATGCAGACGGTGATTTCAAGAGGGGCACAGGCAAGCCAGTAGTGATCGTAGGAGTGGTCCTCGGATTGGCCGCGATTACCACAGCCCTTGTGAGTCTCGGCGTCGAGAAAGACGCGGAGCGTATGACTGCTGACCAAGCGGCGCTTGAGGAGAAGCGAATACTGGTCTTGCCCGCGTCGGAACAGATCGGTGAATTCCGGAAGTACGCGGCGTCCCAGACGAGCTCTCATCTTAAAGAGGAATCGCTGAAGCGCTTAGCGTGGGCGGGCGATCCGGCAGGAGTCGAATTAGCCATCGCGGCTCTGAAGGACCCAGAGCAGAAGGTCCGCTCGATGGCGGCTACGGCCCTGTCTCACTTCGGTCTACCCGCAGCCGAAAAGGCGAAACCCGCGCTGCTCCAAGCTCTGACTGAAGCAGGCCCGGAATCGCGTCCCCAGATCGCGTGGGCGCTCGTCATCCTTAAAGAGCCGGCGGCGTTCGACGAGATCCTGAAGCTCTACCGCAGCGGTGAGCTCTCCGGCGTACAGCGTTTGGGGGGAGGCCGCGCGTTTCAGCCGGAACGTTTGGTTGACTTGGTGAGCGTCGACCAGCTTGCTGCGCTGCACAAGGACGACAGTCCTGCGGTTCGTCAGCTCGTTGCGACGGTGTTATCTCGCCTTGGCGATGGCAAGTACACAGACACCCTAATCTCTTTGGTTCAGGACCAAGACAAGACCGTCGCTTACCAGGCGGCTCCGGGGCTTGGCAAGGTCAACGACAAGCGCGCTCTCGACGCCTTGATTGCAGCGATGAAGGGTCTCGTTGGCGACGAGCGTCAGGCGTACCTAGAGGCTGTTCGTGACGGAGCCGGCACGTCCGGCCTGGTCGCGGCGCTCGGGGCAGTCAGCGCGGAGACGAAGACCATCGAGTGGCATCAGACCGAGCAAATCTTCGGTCTGATCGACAAGATGGCCGATCCGACTGGCTCGGATGCCCTTGCCGCTTACGTCGCCAATGGAAACCCAGGTCCGCATTGGAGCTACCGAGCGGGTAAGGCGTTGGCCTCGGTTGGTGACTTGCGAGGGGTTGCGCCGCTAGCCACCCGTCTGCGCCAGGACTCGCAGAAAATCTACACCGACGACACCGACTACGAGCAGTTACTCAAGCGCGACAACAAAGAGCAGGTTGTGGCGGCTCGCATGATCGCCGACTTGGCCGTGCTGAACCCCGACAAGAGCGAACAGATTCGAGTCGAGTCAGAAGACGCTCTGTGGTCGTGGCTGACCGCTCGCAAGGTGCCGAGTGCCAACGGTCTGCGCGCATTGACTAAGATAGCTTCGACGCTCCATCACAAGCAAATGAAGGCGTGGGCGAACCCAACGAACCCACTCCCGCTGATGGGACAACAGCCGCCCATGCCCGACGAGTGGGTCATCGCTCAGAGCGCGCTCAGGTTCTTAGGGGCCCTGAAGCAAGAAGAGTCGTGGGACGTGCTTGAGAAGCAGCTGAAGCGCCGTCCTCTGGATCTCGACATTAGCCAAGATGCGCTCTATGGCGGCGGTCTAGCGATTCTGGGCATGACCCTAAAGGCGCTTGGGCACGGCGCTGCTGACGGGATCAACGAGTGGGGTGACAATCGAGGATTTGAGCCACTGCTCAAATTTGCCGAAAACATGAAGGAACACGAGTCGGCTCGTGAACGGGCCTGCATGGCTTTGGCGACCGTCGCTACCGACGAGAACATGATCAAGATCGCCGAAAAGATCCAGGAGTACGGCGGCGACGATAAGAAGCAGCAGACAATTCGAGCCTGCTTCTTGGAGACTCTTGTGCGTCGCCCAGTGCCCGGCACAGCCAACGCGCTGTTGCCTCAGCTGAAGGGAGCCACCGACCTCACGCTGCGTCATCAGGTTGCGCGGGCTATCGGCAAGGCGGGTCTGTCGCCGGAGGTCGAAGCCCAGTTGTTCGAGATGATCAAGGATGAGGTACTTCGTCTCGATGCGGTCCTGGCCCTCATGCTCGGGGGCAACGCAGAGACTGCTGCGCGCGCCCTGGCGAGCCTGGCGGACGCGCCCCGCGCGGACATCGATGAACTGCAAGAGATGTGGTTCGACTCGTTCGGTTACTGGACGATTGACGACCTTGAACAGGGTCATGTCGCTCGCTACGTGGACAACGCTGCAGCCGCCCGCCGTGTCGAGTTCAAAGACTCGCCCCAGGACTGGGTTGGTGTCCAGTTGATGCGGCAGTTTGACAACCTCGTCTTCGACAACGGCCCGCATTCGTTTACGCGTGTCGTGCTTCGCGGACGATTGTTCCAGATGGCGCAGGGAAGCGACACAAAGCTGGCCGCCTCGGCGGTCCGCATCCTGCATTTCATGGGTGAGCAAGGTGTGCTCTACGCTCTGCGTGACTCCAAAGGCCCGATCGCTAGCTTAGCGGCTCAGGCTTATCACGAGCTGGTGAACCCTCTGCTCACCGCCGATGTGCGGCTCATCCAGCGTGACAAGTCCGAAGACGAGTGAAGCGGCGATTGAGCACTCACAGCGCCGCCGCTTTCCGAGTGGGTAGCGGCGCGCTCGTCGCTGCGGCGTGTTTCGCGTGTTCGAACGCTGCAGCGCTGACTCAGGGCGGCGGTCGAGCGAACCCTGACCCCAGAGTGGCGTTCGTGGGCTCTGAGCTGCGCGGGCCGGCCGTCAACGCCTGCGTCACGACCTCCTCGGAGGTGTGTCTCAACGCGCGCGATGACAACTGCAACGGTCTATTGGATGAGGGCTGTGGTGTGCCGAGCGGACTGGTTCAGTTCATGGTGGCTTGGGAACGCGCCGATGCGGACGTGGACCTGCATGTGACGGACCCCGAGGGGGAGCTCGTTGAGGTCGGGCGCGTCACCAAGAGCGGGCTTACGAAGGAACGAGATTGTCCAGGCAAAGGCAACGTCTGTGGTCCTTGGAATCTAGAGAACGTCCTCCAAGAGCGTTCCAGTCCGCTGAAGCGCGGCGTCTACGTTGTGCGCATTCGCTTGGAGCGGTCGTCGAACACGGAAGACCCGGTGGAGGTCAACTTCTCGGCGCGATTGGGACCGAAGACCTACGGCGCTGAGGTGGAACTCCTCACGGTCTCAGATGAGCGCCGGTTCGAGCTACAGCTCTAGTGGGCGAACCGATGAATCGACTGGCAAAAGTGACGGAGGAGCTTCCAGCGGATAGAGGCCCCGACGTCAACTATGGGATTTGCGTTCCTCAAGAGTGGTTGACCCGTGGCGGGACCCTTGAATTCGACGTGCCACGGCGCCTCGCTTGCTCTCGATGTGACGGTGGCGGGTGTGACGCGTGTGAGAGGCGGGGTGCGCTGACGATTCGCGCGGTCGGTGACGCTGGGAGCGCCATCAGTGTGTGCCTTCCGCCCGCAGATGTGGGAATAGGGCAGCTAGTTCGCATCCCCGCGGAGGGAGCCACTGCCGCGGAAGCAGGGCGCGAGAGAGGGTGCCTGTTGCTACGGGTCGCTCCGGGGCCGCTCAGCTCGGGTGTGCGCTTGCTGCCCCAGGCCTCCGACGAAGCTAGTGGACCGCCCTCGCTGTCACTCAAGCCGTGGTTGTGGCTGCCAGTGCTGTTGGTGATCGTCTATCTGACAATCACCGCCATCGTCTAAGCGGGCCCTTCTATTCTCTGAAGTAGCCCCTGGCGTCGAAGTTGGGCTAGGCTCCTGCGCGATGAATCCCATACTTATGGCAGCGATCATCCTCGGCCTGAGCGGAGCGTTCGTTTGGGCCGCCAAGAAGCGCTGGGCCTTGATGCGCATAGCCGACGCCCCATGGGAGAGCCGATTTGACAACGTGCCGGCGCGCTTGGCCAATGTCTGGACGTTCGCCTTCGCGCAGAAGAAGATGCGCTATTACTTCTGGGCCGGGTTGGCTCATCAGTTCATTTTTGCCGGATTCATCGTGCTGCTTTTGCGCACTCTGATGCTGTGGGGACGAGGGTTCTATCCGGAGTTTAACTTGTTTGTTCTGGGGCCTGAGGGGTTCATGGGTTTGCCGCTCGGGCATATCTACGCATTCCTTAAGGATGTCTTCGCGGTGCTAGTGCTGCTCGGAGCGAGCGTGTTCGTTTACTATCGAACGCTCAACAAGCAGAAGCGGATGACGCTGAGCACCGAGGGATTGGTCATCCTCGGGATCATCATGGTGATGATGCTCGCGGATATCGCCTATGACGGGGCAGCTCAAGTTCTGAACGCGCGCCTCAGTGACGTGTGCGGCGGCGGACCGTGGTGTGACGCCGCGCGGACGATTGTCGCCCCACTCGCTCCGGGGAGCGGCCAGGTTGAGTGGCACGCCTTCCCTGAGCCAGCCGGGTCGGCCGCGGCGCTGCTCATGAGCGAGGCCTCTCCCGGGTTCCTGGTAATCACGGCGCACGTCGGTTTCTGGACGCACTCGACTCTGGTCCTGGTGTTTCTGAATATCCTGCCCTTCTCCAAACACTTCCACATCCTCACTGCGATCCCTAACGTCTTCCTGAGTCCTCTGACCCCTGCAGGGCGCCTGCCGCTCGTGGCCAAAGACACCGAAGCGCTGATGGGGCTTGTCGAGAAGGCTTCCGAGCTGGACGACATGGGACAGGCTCGGATCGGGTATGGCCGCATCGAGCACTTCAGTTGGAAGGACGTCCTCGATTTTTATACCTGTACCGAGTGCGGGCGCTGTAGCGACAATTGCCCAGCGTTCACGACTGGCAAGAAGCTGAGTCCGAAGCAGCTGACGCTGGACTTGCGCGATCATCTCTACCAGCGGCAAGACGAGTTCTTGGCGCTGCCGGGAGGGGTTCGACGCTGGCAGGCGGGCGGCTCAGGCGAGACCGAAGCGACCCAAAGTGCTGCAGAAGCCGCAGCAAGCGTGGCGGTCGAGGGCGGCGAAACGAACGCGGCGGTGCCCTATATTGGGAAGGACTTGCTCCCTGGCGTGATCGACCCTGACGTGATCTGGGCGTGCACCACCTGTCGCGCCTGCGAACAACAGTGTCCGGTGATGATCAGCTACGTGGACAAGATTGTGCAAATGCGGCGCAACATGGTCCTGATCAAGGGCGATGGTTTTCCGTCCGAGCTGAGCAAGCCCTTTGAGGGAATGGAAAGCAACGGAAACCCATGGAACCTCTCACGGATGGATAGAGCGACCTGGGCGGATGGGTTGGGCATCGCGACCGCTGCAGAGAAACCCACCGCGGAGGTCCTGTATTGGGTGGGGTGTGCGGCAAGTTATGACGACCGCGCCAAGAAGGTAGCGCGGGCAACCGCAGAACTACTGAAGCACGCGGGTGTAGACTTTGCGATTTTGGGCGATGAAGAGACCTGCACGGGGGACCCAGCGCGGCGCGCCGGCAACGAATACCTGTTCACGATGCTCGCTGAGACCAACGTAGCGACGCTGAGTGGCTACCAACAGCAGGGCGGCGTGAAGACGATTCTCACGACCTGCCCTCACTGCTTCAATACCCTACTCAATGAGTACCCGGATTTCGGTGGGAAGTATGAGGTGGTGCACCACACCGACTACCTCTTGGGACTACTCGTCAAGCAGAAGCTGAAGCCCAAGAAACCCGTGAAGGCGAAGGTCACCTATCACGATTCGTGTTATCTGGGGCGCTACAACGAAGTCTATGAGTCACCGCGTGACATTCTGCGGCGCATTCCCGGGGTAGAGTTGGTCGAGCCTGAGACGCACCATTCCAAGGGGTTATGTTGCGGCGCGGGTGGCGCGCAAATGTGGATGGAAGAGCAGAACAAAGATCGGGTCAACGTGAAACGGACCAAGCAGCTCCTCGCGACCGGCGCGGAGGTGGTCTCCAGCGCTTGCCCGTTCTGCATGACGATGCTGACCGACGGTCTCAAGGATCAAGAGCAAGAGGCGAGAGTGCGTCAGCTCGATGTCGTGGAACTGCTGAGCGAGTCTTGTCTCGGCTGAGCACGGGCGGCCTTCACGACGGATCACCTGCCGCGGGCAAGCGGCTCCACGCGGGGTCACCTGCCGCTCAGGCGGCCTTAACGAGAGGCCAGCTGCCGAGGTCGTTCCCCGTGTTGACGCGAATCTCATCCACCCACACATTGGGTCCCCTGGTTGTGGCGATTACGCCGTTCATTTCTCGTGCGCGCTGCGAGGCTGGAATCCGCAAGAGACAAGCGGCACTAGCTTGACCTCGAATCTCCAGTCGCAGGATTGTCAATTTTTCGGGGCGGTATTCGCGGAGCGCCCTCGCAACGTGCGCCAAGATTTGCGCGAAACGGCCGAGTGAGTCTGTGTGCACTGTCAGGGTGTCGAAACGTACGGCGTCTACGGCGACATGCTTGACCGTGGAGATGCGCGCGCCACGAACCTGTACCAGGGTCGCGCCCTTCTCTCCGGATTCGCGGGCCCCACGCGCTTGCAGGTTACCCGGGAACACGATCCAGGGTGCGCGGGCGACCACTTCCCGTTGATGAACGTGTCCGAGTGCCCAGTAGTCATAGCCGTGGCGTCGCAGCGTTAGCCTTGACGAAGGTGCGTAGTCGACGTGGCCTTTTCGGCCGTCCGCGCTCGTGTGGAGCAGGCCGATGTTTAGATACCCGGCGATTGGCGGCGGGTACAGCAGAGCGGTGTCCGTTCCGGGGCTAACGTCTGGGGCGCTCCAGCCGTGGACCGCGACGCTCAGCTCCGGAAAGAGGCGAGTTTCAGGCCCACGCACGCCCAGGATGCGCACGAACCCCGGCAGCGGGAGCGACTTCAGCATGCGCGAGCGCACGTCATGGTTCCCGAGGAGTAACAGTACCTGACAGCCGGCTCCGCGGAGCCGGAGCAGCTCGTCGGCGAACCGGAGCGCCACCATGTAGTCACGGCACCAACCATCGATGATATCGCCGGCGCACAACAAGAAACGCGCTTGGTGGGTGAGGCACAGGTCGACCAAGGACCGCAGCGCTAACGTGTCGGCCTGGTCAATACGCAACTTCACCGCAGCGTCGGAGGGTGACACCCTGAGCCAGCGCTTCGCACCGAGGTGCAGATCCGCTGAATGTACGAAGCAAAAATCGTGCACGTCGATCGCAGGATGCGTGGGGCGAGGAGGCTCGTCAAGCGGACAGAGTTTCGTTGTCGGTGCGGACCTCACTGCAGCGCTAAGACCTGCAGGCGCGTGGGTACAGGCGGATGGCGATCGTGGTGCTCGCGAGCGCAGTCGCGCAACGCGGCGGGGACGTGTGCTGAGTCTAGGATCCACTTGAGTTCTTGGCGGTTGAAGGTGCTCAGCAACGGCACGGACTGCCACGGAGGAGTGTGTGAGTTCAGTGCGATCCCTGTCCGAATTCTAGCCCGCAAGATCCAGCGAGGTGAACGTGCCACGAGCGCCTGCAGCTCGACCCGGGCCGGTCGCTGGGTCACGACCCGGAGCACGTCGCTTTCGGTGAGGCGCGGGTTTTGCAGCAGCCTATCGAGGACTGCTCGCCAACCGCGGGCATCGGGCCCGGAACCCCCTGCCGCACGCGCTTGGGAGCCGGGCCGGTCCGTGACTATGGCCTACAGGGGGAGCATTGCTATGCTGGCGCCGGTGCACCCCGGACTCGTCAAACTCATCGATGCCTACAAGGCCGCCGAGGGCTACTCCCGGGCGCAGGTCTTGGTCTCGGCGCTGGTGCTTGCCGTCATCGGCGGCGCTCACCTAGCGAGGCTAGGCAGCTTCCAGACGCGGGCGGGGTCAGCGCTACTGATCGCGCTTTCGCTGCTCGGGGTCATCTGGGGCTGGCTGCGCGCTCGGCGCGGCAACAGGACAGCCGCCTCGGCGATTCGCGGCGTGATCATCACAACCCAGCCGGAGCTGGGGGGCCGATTGCTGCGTGCGCTAAACCTCTTAGAGAAGGAGGATGGACATCGGGGGGAGTCGCGTGAACTTTCAGCTGTTCATTTTGAACGTCTACTGGCTCGCGCGAAGCTCGATTCGGTCGCGGAACTAGGGAAGCGTCGAAATCGCCTGTTTTCGCGGTTGGCCGCGTGCGCGGTGGCGTTCAGTATTCTGGGCGTGGGCGTTGGGCCCCGGCGCGTGCTTGAGGGGTTGAATGTGCTCGTGGCTCAAAATGGACGGGCACCCGTTGAGATGGCGTGGCTCAGGGGCGTTGAGGTGAGCGCTGCGCCACCGAACTATTTGCGAGCCGGAAAGAGTCGACTGGAGCTCGATTCAGCCGGAGTGCTCGCCGAAGGAAGCCAGGTCAGTTTTCGGGGCCGCCCGCGCTACTCGGGGCGTGAGTTGGTCATCACCGACGGTCGTGAGCAGGTTCCGTTTGTGGACGACGGGTCCGGAGCGTTGGTCGCGCACTGGAGCCTAGGCGCCTCCGCCGAGCTGCGGGTGGCCGCGCGCTTCGGTGACGTACTGATCGAGGAGCCTGGCCGGGTTCAGCTGCACGCCCAGCCGGATTTGGTGCCAAAAGTTCGGCTGCAGGGAGCGCCCGCTGAGCTCGAATTGACCCGGCTCGATAAGCTAGAGCTGCGCTGGCTTGCCCACGACGACCACAGCTTGAGCCAAGTGGACCTTGTTCTCCGCTCGGCGGGGCGTGAGGAGCGCCGAACTCTAGAGCGCTACGCGAGCGACAAGGCCCAAGGCTCCGGAGGGTACGTGCTCTATCCGGATGATCCTTTCTTCAAGCGCATTTTCTTGCCCGCGACGATTCGCGTCGAGGCGCGGGACAGCGACCCTCGCGCAGAAGAGAAGTGGGGACAAAGCGACGCGATCACGATCCGTCTGCCAACTCTAGGGCAGCCGCATGTTGAGCGCTATCAGGCGCTCCTTCACTTCAGAGGTCAGCTCGTGGACTTCTTGTTGGCGCGCCTCGAGCTGGAGCAGGTGCAAGACCCCAAACAAAAACAAGAACGTCGTCGAGCGCTCATGGCAGCGTTGGGTCAGCTAGAAGACGAGGGGCTAAAAGCGCTGTCGGGTTCGTTTCAGGGTCTGCTGGTCCCGAAAGGCTGGACCAAGTTTGCGGAAGCCCAACTGGAGCTGTTGCGTCGGGCATTCGAGAGGAAGAAGGACGAGATAGCCGCGACTGAGCAAGCCGTGCTCGCGGTGGATTCACCTCTCGGAGCGCTGTCCACTAAGGACGCCCAAGAAGTGGCGAAGCAGCTCGGTGACGTGGCCGAAGAGGCCGCCTACGGCGCGAAGTTGTCGCAGAGCCCGGAAGAGCGCTCAGCTGGCTTGGAGCGATTGGATTTGGCGATCAGTGTGCTGCAGAGCGGCGCTGTTCAGCTGCAAAAGCTCGGTGTCTTGGGCGCTGACTTGGGGAGTGTGGCGTTGTCCGACCTCGATCGCGTTCAGCGTTCGCGGGAGGAGCAAGACTTCTTGCATGCAGAGTTGGCCGCACTGCACATGGCCGCCAGGCTGCATCGGCCAAACCCGTCGTTTGGCGCCAAAGGGGGTGGCGGCGGCGGAGTGGAGTCCGGCGGTGGCAATAGCGGCGGAGAAGGCACGGACGCAGAGGGCAGCGCTTCCGACGCCGATTCGGAGTTTGATAAGCTCGCTGAAGATCTGGCGCAGCTCGCACAGGAACACGCTGAAGCAATCGAGCGTACTGGGTCCGGGTTGGATGCTGCCAAGGGGAGCGTCAGCAAAGGCGACCTGAGCGAAGAAGCGAAGCGTCGCGCTGACGCCTTGCGGCGGGCTGCCCAGGGCTTACCCGAACCGGGTGAAGCTCCCGGGACATCTCGTGCCTCTGCGGCATTGTCACGCGAGCATGCTGGCGCTATGGCTTTCGAGCTGGAGCGGCTCGCGTTTGATGAAGCACTGGAGAGCGCCCGTCGCGCGCAGGCAGCCGCAGAGGATGCACAGCGGCGCGGGTTGGATTCGATGACGTCGCGTGAACTGGAATCGCTAGCTCAGGAGGTCCGGGGGCACATGGCTTGGGCCGAAGAACAGCGTTCTCGTCTCAAGAACCTGACGGAGCAAGCAGCCAAGCAGTCCCTGGCCGAGGTCTCCAGTGTTGAGCGAGAGCTTGCCGAGCGCGCCCGGCGCTTGTCAAAAGAAGACACGGGCAAAGCCGCCCTGCCCGAGGAGGTTCGTGAACGGCTGTCTCGAGCGCAGCGGCTAATGGAGGATGCAGCGTTTCGACTCAGCGGCGGCGACGGTGAAGTGGGGCTCTCGCTTCAGCAACAAGCGCAGCGACTACTGGAAGAGTCGGATACTGGCCAAACGGGCGGGGAGGAACCCGGTGAGAATCCCGGCGAGAGCGGCGCACATGGCGGCCAGAAAAAGACGGGCGTCGGTGGGGATGTCCCCGATCCCGCCTTGCACAACGGTGCTGAAGACTTCAGGCGTAGGGTGCTTGAGGGCCTTGGAAAACGCAGTGGAGGACGCTTGTCACCCGCCGTCAGGCGCTACGCAGAAGGGTTGCTTCGTTAGTATGCGAGCGTTGAGGATCTTGACAGCTGTCGCCACGTTAGGCTTCAGCAGCACGCCGGCGCACGCAGGGTTGTTCGACTCAGTGAGCGTGGCCGACGTCGCCGATGCGATTACTGAACTTGATGTTGTTCGGGCTGCGAAGCTGCTCAAAGAGCTGGACCCCGCTGCACCGAACCACGCTTTCCAGCGGGCACGCCTCGCAATCTACATGGGCGACTGTGATTCCGCCGAGGCGATCTTGCAGTCGCAGACGGAGTCACCTGACGCGGTTCGTCTCGCCGAGCTCTCACGGACTTGTGCGCGCGCGACAGCGGGTTCATTGATAGTCGAAGATGTCCCTATGGGTGTCTGGGTGCGCCTGCAGGATTCCGAAGATCGCGCACTGGTGCCGTACATCGTGCACGTTGTTTCAGAAGCGCGAGCAACGCTGAAGAAGGACCTCGGTATCGAGCTACCGTCACCTCTTAGGATTGACCTGGTTCGCGATCTGTTCTCACTCGCGAGTGTCAGCGGTCTGCCGGTGGAGGCAGCCGAGACAACGGGGACCGTCGGGATTGCGCGCTGGGGACGTATTACCATGCTCACGCCGCGCGCTTCTCGCAGCGGATACCCATGGGAGGACACGCTGGCCCACGAGATTACGCACCTAGTGCTCACCCGCGGTAGCCGCGACTTCGCTCCGCTGTGGCTTCAGGAGGGGATCGCCAAGCGAGAGGAGGATCGGTGGCGAGCGCCGCGGCCGTTCGATGGTCAGCCGAGCGCCGATCAGGTGGCGAAGCAGGCGCTGCTAGACGGAACGTCCGTGGGAATTGACCAAATCGGACCCTCGATCGCCATGTTACCGACGCCGCAGGCCGCGGCGATCTCCTACGCGGAGGTTGAGAGCTTCATGGACTATTGGATAGCGCAGCACGGCACCGCCGCGTTCACCCTGCTACTCCTGGAACTGAAGGGCCTTTCGACTCGTGACCCAGATCCCGTCATGCTGAGCATCACTGGATTTCCGCTCCGCTACTGGATCGCACGCTGGCAGGAGCACCTGCGTGGGTTGCCTGAGCCTGAGAACAGCGACCGGGCTTCGCGTGAGCGGGAGGCGGGCAGCGTCGTTCAGAGTGTGCGTCTGGGAGACCTGTTAGCGGCCGGTGGCAAACTCGAGCAGGCGGCGGAGTACTTCGACAAGGCTGTCGAGCAGGCTCCTGACAAGCCCGCAGTACGATTTCGTGCAGGCGCTGCTCGCCTGGCGTTAGGCGATGTTTCTGGGGCAGGGCCCAGGCTAGGCGGGCTTCCAGACGTAGCCTCCTTGCATGGGGGTTGGCTTGGGGTGCTTGGTCGGCAGCAGCGAGGAGCGGGCACGGGCGTAGGTCCTGATCCAGCGCGCCACCTACTGGACCTGGCGATCGCTATCGACCCCTTGAGCGTCGAGGCAGCCTGCGAAGGACATGCGGGTCGCACTTCTAGAACTGGACTGCCAGAAGCAGAACCGATCGACCAGGACCGCAAGCGACTCTGTGTGGCGGCTCGAAAAATCGTGCGAGATTGACCGGGCGGGTCGATTGCTCCTACCATCCCCGCCGGTTATTCGCTCAAGCACTTGCGAGATTTGCCGCAAAGAACCCGAAGACTTTGGAATTGTTTTGACTATCGCTACTTACGCCGCCGCCAAACTCCTGCGTTTCGTCCCACGAGTCCGATTGAGCCGCGCGGTCGGCAGGCTGTGCGAGCAGGAATTGAATCCCACTATCGTCGAGTTCGCATCGAAAGTGTACGCCCGGGCGTATGGCGTGAACCTCAGCGAGGCGGAGCCGACGGGCCCCTATAAAAGCTTTGATGAGTTCTTCACTCGGCGCTTAAGGCAGGGGGCGCGGCACATCGATAGCTCCTCAGAGATCGTGAGCCCCTCCGATGGTGACTTGGTTGCCAGTGGACGCATCAGCGAAACGGGTCAGGGCGCGGCGCGTTCCAGCCAAATTGTGGTCAAAGGACGCCCCTACGACGTTGCCGAGCTGACCGGTCATGGGCCAGACCGTGACTACTACGCCGGTGGTGACTTCGCGGTCGTTTACCTACATCCTCGGGATTATCACCGTGTGCACTCGCCCGTGGACGGGATGATCAGCATGGTGCGCTCGCTTCCCGGTGACCTGTTTCCGGTCAATTCCATTGGTGAACGGCACATCCCTGGATTGTTCGTTCGAAACCAACGCGTTGCGGTGACCATCGACAGTGATAAGCTCGGCAAGGTCACGGTTATCTTGGTGGGTGCGACCATCGTGGGAAGAATCACAATCGGAGTCATCGGGGGCAGGGGAACCCCTGTCGGGGAACATCAGATCCACCCCGCTGTGCCGGTCGTTCGCGGTGGTGAACTCGGCATGTTTCATCTAGGATCGACGGCGGTCGTGCTCCTTCCGAAGGGGGGAACACTGACCACGCGCACCGGTCCAGTGCTGCTCGGTGAGAGTCTGGTGAGCACCTGATGGACGAGGCAGGCAAGTCTGACTTGTACCCGGCCAGCGCCGCGGGTAGTGGCCTGTCACCGGCGGAGTCTCCGCGCGCCGAGCCGTCCGCACCTCGCTCGGGTCCGCCTCCGAAACCGCCGAACGACGTGGGGCCTAGCTCCAAGCCGACGACGGTTGCCAGTGGACCCAACTCCAGGCCGGTCTCGTCAGGCGTGGTGATGACGCCAATGCGTATCATCGAAGTCAAAGGGGGAGCCAAAGGCCCGCCCCCTATGGCATCGGGTCCCAGCGCGCCGCCACCCCTGCCGGCTCCGCCGACCCCCGCTGGACCGCAGGATTCCCCCCAGGGTTACGACTCGCCCACCCCACCTGAGACTCCGGCGCTTCGCCGGGAGCTGCTGCGAGCTAGCGCTGCCGGGGCTTCAGCGAACTCGATAGACACCGACGTCTCGCCTCAGACCGCGCCCTCGCCAGGTGCGTCGACTGAGGCGTATACCCCCGGGCCGCCGCCGGTGCCGGCCGTAGTCGACCTAGACAGCCCACCCCCCTCAGACGAGCACCTCGAGACCATCTCTGAAGAGGATCTCACGGAGTTGACGCCACAGGCGGCGTCAGTGGGCTCAGTTGAGGTGCCACCGCGAAAGAAGCGGCGCAGCTTGCCTCCACGTCCTCCGCCCCGATCCGCGTTCTCGGACGGCACAGAAGTGCCGAAGAAGAAACAGTGGTGGGAGGAAATGTTCGGCGAGGACTTCGAACGTACCGGTTACGATCAAGATCCCCGACAGCTTGTCCGCACCGTTGACTTCATCATCGATTCTCTCGCGCTCAAGCCAGGAGCGCTCGTGTTGGACCTGGCGTGTGGCGATGGCGCGATCTCGGTTGAGCTGGCGAAGCGAGGGTTTCGGGTCGTGGGGGTCGATGTCTCCACTCCGCAGCTCGCGCGGGCTCGAGAGCGAGCTGCTCGAGGCGCTTTCGATGTGGAGTTCATCAAAGGCGACATGCGTGAGCTCGACTATGACGGAGTGTTCGACGCCGTCCTTTGCTGGGACGCGAGCTTTGGGTATTTCGAGGAGGAGAAGAACCAGGCTGTCTTGCGCCACGTCTACCGAGCCCTCAAGCTTGGCGGCACTTTTCTTCTCGACGTTCCCAACAGAGATTTTGTTGTAGAGCAGCAGCCCAGCCAAAACTGGTTCGAAGGGGACGCCTGCGTTT